>URMC01000049.1 GCA_900548735.1 uncultured Eubacteriales bacterium
TTTGGAATCCTTCAAAAACTTCCCGGCAACTGACGCCGGGGCTTCAGGTCACGCCGGTATAAGCAAGGATACCCTCATACACGCCGCGGGCAAACAGATCCGGGCGGGTGTTCATCAGTTCGGCGTCAAAGGCGTTGGTGATAAAACCCAACTCCACCAGCACGGCGGGCATCTGGGTGCGCTTGAGCACGTAAAGCCCGGGTCTTGTTTTCATGCCGCGGTTCGGCAACCCCGTATTTGCCGCCAGTGCCGTGAGAATGTCCTCCCCCAGGAAAAACGCGGGCGTGTTTGTGGCGTAAGAGAACGCTTCGCTCCCCGTGGCGGCGGCAAGGTCGGAGGCGTTGGTGTGCAGGCTGATAAAATAGTCCGCGCCCCACTCGTTGGCGTCCCGCACGCGTGCCGCAAGGCTGGTGGTGTTGGAGGTGCCAAGCGCCGTCTCCGGCGTGGGGCGGGAAAGGCGCACGTCAAAATTTCCGTTTGCGCGCAACAATGCCGCCGTCTCCTGCCCGATGCGGTACACAATATCCTGTTCGCGCAAGCCGTTTCCCTCCGCCCCCGCGTTGGGGTTTTGCGGATTATGCCCCTGGTCGATGTATATTTTAATCGCCATATCGTTCCCCCTTGTTTTTCTTTGCGGCAGGCGCCGCACAACACCATTTTATGCGCCGGGGCGAAAATCGTCACCGGAGAAAAGGAGACCTTATGCCAACCGAAACCGAAGAAAAAAACCGCGTGCTCGGCGGCACGCTGTATCTGGTCGCCACCCCGATCGGCAACCTTGCCGATCTTTCCGAGCGCGCCAAAAAGGTGCTCTCCGAGGTCGATCTTGTCGCGGCGGAGGACACCCGCAACACGGCAAAACTGCTTTCTTTTTTCGGCATTTCCGCCACGCTGATCTCCTATCATGAGCACAACAAACGCGCGCGGGGCGAGGAACTTTGCGAAAAACTGGCGGCGGGCGCATCGGTTGCGCTGGTGACCGACGCGGGTACCCCCGCTATCAGTGACCCCGGCGCCGACCTTGTGGCGCTGTGCGCCGACCGCGGCATCCCCGTGACCTCGGTGCCCGGCTGTGTGGCGGGGATTACGGCGCTCACGCTTTCCGGGCTTCCTACCGACCGGTTTGTGTTTGAGGGCTTCTTGCCCATGGACAAAACCAAACGGCGCGAGCGCTTAGCGGAACTTGCCGCGGAGCGCCGTACCTTTATTCTGCACGAGGCGCCGCATAAACTGAAACACACGCTGTCCGAACTTGCAGAAACGCTGGGCGACGGGCGCCGCATTGCCCTGTGCCGGGAGCTGACCAAACGCAATGAAGAGGTCATCCGCACCACGCTTGCCGGCGCGGTGGAACGCTATCGGGAGAGCGACCCGCGCGGGGAATATGTGCTGGTGCTGGAGGGGTCTACCGCCGTTCCGGCAAAAGAAACCGATTCTCCGTTGCTGGCGCTGTCCCCGGAGGAGCATGTGGCATATTATGAGAAAGCGGGACTTTCCCGCATGGAGGCGACCAAGGCGGCGGCGCGCGACCGCGGGATGACCAAAAGTGAGTTGTATCGGATTCTTCACGCAAGTTTCGAAAAATAATCTTGCATTTTCGGAGATTCTGTGATATAATAAAGCATTCGCATCAATCATAGCAAGGAGAAAACATATGGCGAAACGGACAGTGGGCGTGATCGGCGCCACGGGCATGGTGGGTCAGCGGTTTCTGACCCTGTTGGAGGATCACCCTTATTTTGAGGTCACGGCGCTTGCCGCCTCCGCACGCTCTGCGGGCAAGACTTACCGCGAGGCGGTGGGGGAACGCTGGAAAATGCGCACCCCGATGCCGGAAGCATTTGCGGACATGACGGTGCTGGATGCGGCAGACATTGCCGAAATGAAAAAGCGGTGCAATTTCGTATTCTGCGCCGTGGATATGAAAAAAGAGGACATCCGCGCGCTGGAAGAAGCATATGCGCGGGCGGAGATTCCGGTGGTCTCCAACAATTCGGCGCACCGGTGGACGCCGGACGTGCCGATGGTGATTCCGGAGATCAACGCGGGGCATCTTGCCGTGATTGCGGCGCAGAGAAAGCGCCTTGGTACCACGCGCGGGTTTATCGCCGTAAAGCCGAACTGCTCAATTCAATCCTATGTGCCGGCGCTGTCGGCGCTGTTGGAATATGAGCCGACGGAGGTGGTTGCCACCACGTATCAGGCGATTTCCGGGGCGGGCAAAACCTTCCGCGAGTGGCCGGAAATGGTGGATAATGTGATTCCGTTTATCGGCGGGGAAGAAGAAAAGAGCGAGCAGGAGCCGCTTCGCGTCTGGGGGCGGGTGGAAAACGGCGTAATTGTGAAGGCGGCGGCACCCGTGATTACCACGCAGTGCATCCGCGTGCCGGTAACGGACGGTCACACCGCGGCGGTGTTTGTGAAATTCCGCAAAAAGCCGACCAAGGAGCAGATTCTCACGGCGTGGAAGAACTTTGCCGGCAAGCCGCAGGAACTGGGGCTGCCGCACGCCCCGGCGCAGTTTATTACTTATTTTGAGGAAGAAAACCGCCCGCAGGCGGCGCTGGATCGCGATCTGTACGGCGGGATGGGCGTGTCGGTCGGGCGGTTACGCGAGGACGCGCTGTATGATTGGAAGTTTGTGGGGCTTTCCCACAACACGTTGCGCGGCGCCGCAGGCGGCGCCGTGCTGATTGCCGAGCTTCTCCATCGTGAAGGGTATTTTGACTGACCGCTCAGCGCATATCTCCGGGCGCACACACCGACTGCCCGGCGCCAGTCGCCAAAAAGTTTTTCGGGGATTTAAAGGGGGCTTTTTTCAAAACCACCTGCGGTGGGGGCACCTGCGGTGCGGCGAACAGGCTGGTACGTTTCTTTGGGTGCACACACCCAACATTCCGTTGACAGTTGTCGGAAAGTTTTTAGGGGAGTTTAAGAGGGGGCTTTTTTCAAAAAGCCCCCTCTTTCGCGTTTCCTTTTCGGCATTTTCTTTTTGCTTCTTTTTCTTTTGTGCCTACCTACTCAAAAGAAAAAGAAGAACTAAGGAATCTGATGCCACAATGAAAAAAGTAACTTTACGTTAGGGCGGGAGAATATGAGTTGTCGCAAAGCGGCAACCGCCGCCACCTACGGAATTGGTACGAACATAGTGAGAACACCCACTATAGGGGCGACCATTGGTCGCCCGCATGCAAAGCGCATCGCCTTACAAGCGGGAGGGGAGACCCCTCCCCTGCAAAAAGATACTCTTTTTATAATGTCATCAGATTCCATAGCCGCTTTTTCTTTGTGAGCGTAGGCGCAAAGAAAAAGCTATCAAAAGAAACGCCAAAAACCAGAGGAAACTTTTTGAAAAAAGTTTCCTCTGGGCTCCTTCAAAAACTTTCCGGCAACTGCCGCCGGGATGTGCGGCGTTCGCACCCAAAGTAATGCGTCAGCCTGCAAGCCCCGCCGCAAGGCGGTCTTTGAAAAAAGTTTCCTCTGGACTCCTTCAAAAACTTTCCGGCAACTGCCGCCGGGATGTGCGGCGTGCGCACCCAAAGCAATGCGTCAGCCTGCAAGCCGCCGTCGAAGACGGTGTCCGCAGGGACCGCAAGGTGCTGTCAGCCTGCAAGCCCCGCGAGGTGCTGACCTTTCTTCTGTCGCATTTTGGGCGATAAAAACGAAATTTGATGAATATTTATCTGTGATTTGTGTATATTGAACAATGCGAACGATGAAATTTGGGCAAATTTTCAGGTTTGGGGGCATTGTTTTTTTCCCCCTTTTCGTGTATAATAAAATTGATTCATTATAATAACATAAGGTAACCTTGCGCGGCGGGTTTCCCCGTTCCTGCCCCCTCGCGCGGTTCTGCCTTACGGAAAGGATGCTCGCATGGCAAAGGAGAACAATCTCGCCGCGTACCTCTTTCATCAAGGGACCAACTATCGCGCGTATGACTATCTCGGCGTGCACCGGGAGGACACACGCTACGCTTTCCGCGTCTGGGCGCCGAACGCCGAGGCGGTTTTTGCCGTTGGCGATTTCAACGGCTGGGAGGAGAGCGATCCGCTGACCAGAATCACTCCCGGCGGGATCTGGGAAGGGTATGTGAGCGCCGACCGCTTCGGGGAAGGGAGCCTTTACAAATTCAAGTTGCATACCAAAAACGGGGAGCGCTACAAAGCCGACCCTTACGCGCGGTTTTGCCAGAAGCCGCCGGAAACCGCGTCGGTTTACTTTGATGCGGACGGCTACGCCTGGCGGGACGCGGGGTATCTTTCCCACCGCGCCGCCACCATGACCGCCGAAACGGTAAACGAACAGCCAATCAACATCTACGAGGTGCATCTCGGCTCCTGGCGGCGGCACGAGGACGGCACCGCCTACACCTACCGCGAAACGGCGGAGGAGCTGGCGCCGTACCTCAAGCAAATGGGCTATACCCACGTGGAGCTGATGCCGGTGATGGAGCACCCGTTTGACGGGTCGTGGGGGTATCAGATCTGCGGATACTTTGCGCCGACCGCACGCTTCGGCACGCCGACCGACTTCAAAGCATTTGTGGACAAAATGCACTCCGCGGGCATCGGCGTGATCTTGGACTGGGTGCCCGCCCATTTCCCCAAAGACGCGCACGGGCTGTACGAGTTTGACGGGCAACCCCTTTACGAATATCAGGGTGCCGACCGCATGGAACATAAAAACTGGGGCACGCGCTGTTTTGACGTGGGGCGTGAGGAGGTACAGTGCTTTCTCATTTCCAATGCGCTGTTCTGGATGGAGAAGTATCACGCGGACGGGCTGCGGGTGGACGCCGTGGCTTCCATGCTCTATCTCGATTACGACCGTGAGCCCGGCGAGTGGACGCCAAACATTTACGGCAACAACCGGAATCTGGAAGCAATCGCCTTTTTCCGCAAACTGAACCGCGCCGTCAGCGACCGGTATCCGGACGTGATGATGATCGCGGAGGAATCCACCGCGTGGAGCGATGTGACCACGTTTGACCGCGGCGGGCTTGGGTTTACCTTCAAATGGAATATGGGCTGGATGAACGACACGCTGGCGTACGCCGCAACCGACCCGCTGTTCCGCAAATACAACCACAACAACCTCACGTTTTCGATGACGTATGCGTTCTCGGAGCGCTATGTGCTGCCCATCTCGCATGACGAGGTGGTGCACGGCAAAAAATCGTTCCTCGATAAAATGCCCGGCGAGTACGGGCAGAAGTTTGCGGGGGAGCGGGTATTTCTCACCTATATGATGACCCACCCCGGTAAAAAACTGATGTTTATGGGAAGTGAGATCGGGCAGTTCCGCGAATGGGATTTTGCCGGCAGTATCGAGTGGTTTTTGCTGGATTACGAAATGCACGCCAAAATGCAACACTTTACCGCGGCGCTGGGGCAGTTGTATCTGCGCACCCCCGCGCTGTGGGAAAAGGACGGCAGTTGGGACGGGTTTTCGTGGATCGACGCGGACAACCGCGATCAGAGCATTCTTTCTTACGTCCGGCGGGACGGGGACGGGCGCGAGATTGTGGTGATTCTCAACTTCACCCCCGTGACCCGCACCGACTTCCGCCAGGGGCTGCCCCTTCGCGGCGTGTATGAGGAGCTGCTCAACTCCGACGCGGTGGAGTTCGGCGGGTCGGGCGTGACCGATGGGGGCGAAATCCGCACCGAGGATGTGCCTGTCCACGGCTGCGCGCAGTCCGCCGTGCTGACCATCCCGCCGCTTGGCGGCATGATTCTTGCCCGCCGGCGTGCGTTTACCGAAAAAGAGGAAGCCGAGCTTGCTGTGAAGAACGCGGCGAAAACGGCAGGGAAGCCTGCGGCGAAAAAAGCGACCGCGAAAAAACCCGCGACAAAGAAAACCGCCGCAACGGCAAAACCCGCCGCAAAAAAACCCGCGGCAAAGAAAACCGCCGCAACGGCAAAACCCGCAGCAACGGCAAAACCCGCGGCAAAGCCCGCCGCAAAAAAACCCGCGGCAAAGAAAACCGCCGCGACCGCAAAACCCGCGACGAAAAAGCCGACTGTGAAAAAAGCGGCGAAAAAAGACGAAACCTAAAACTTTATTCCGGGGCGGTGCCCCAGCGCAATCACTTCAAAAATTCCATAACCGGAGGATGAAATGTTCAAGAAAAAAGAGTGTGTCGCCATGCTCCTTGCCGGCGGACAGGGGAGCCGCTTGTATGCGCTGACCGAAAAAACCGCCAAGCCCGCCGTCACGTTCGGCGGCAAGTACCGCATTATTGATTTTCCGCTTTCCAACTGTGTGCATTCCGGCATTGATACCGTCGGCGTGCTGACGCAGTATCAGCCCCTGGTGCTCAATGAGTACATCGGCACGGGGCTCCCGTGGGATCTTGACCGCAACTACGGCGGGGTGAAGATTCTGCCGCCGTATCAGGCGAAAAACGGGGCGGACTGGTACAAAGGCACCGCCAACGCGATTTATCAGAATCTGCAGTTTATCGAGCGGTATGACGCGGACTATGTGCTGATTCTCTCCGGCGACCATATCTATCGGATGGACTACGCCGCGATGCTGGATTACCACAAAAAAACCGGCGCGGACTGCACCATTGCCGTGATTGAGGTGAGCCTCGCCGAGGCAAGCCGCTTCGGCATTATGAGTGCGGACGAGGACGGGCGGATTTTCAAATTTACCGAAAAACCCAAACACCCGGACAGCACCAAAGCCTCCATGGGCATCTATATTTTCAGCCGCGAAAAACTGACCGAATATTTAAAGGCGGACGCCGCCGACCCTGCCTCCTCCAACGATTTCGGCAAAAATATCATCCCCGCGATGCTGGCGGCGGGCGAAAAACTGATGGCATATCCGTTCTCCGGCTATTGGAAGGACGTGGGCACCATCGACTCACTGTGGGAAGCGAATATGGACATTCTCGGGGACGACCCGGTGCTGAAATTCGCCACCGACGGCTGGCGGGTGCTCTCCCGCCACGATAACGCCCCCCCGCAGTACCTCGGGGAGCACGCGGTGGTGGAAAACGCCTCCGTGACCGAGGGGTGTGAAATTCTCGGCACCGTGAAAAACAGCGTGCTGGGCGAAAACGTGCGCGTGATGGAGGGCGCCACGGTCACGGACTCCGTGATCATGGGCGAGTGCGTCATCCGCGAGGGCGCGACGGTGGAATACGCCATTATCGACCGCGATACCGAGATCGGCAAAGGCGCGCGCGTGGGTGAGCCCCGCGCGGCGGGGCACGGGATCGCCGTGCTTGGCACCGGTGTGCGCGTGGCGGAAAACGCCGTGGTTGCCGGCGGCGAAATGAAATCGGAATAAGGAGGGGGAGAGACATGACCGCAGCAGGCTTGATTTTTTCCAATATTCATGACTCGTGCATCCCGGAGCTGACCTCCCGGCGCACGATGGCAAGCATCCCGTTCGGGGGCAGGTACCGCCTGATCGACTTTGCCCTTTCCAATATGGTCAACTCCGGCATTACCAAAGTGGGGCTGATCACCCACAACAACTACCGCTCCCTGCTCGACCACATCGGCAACGGCAAGGACTGGGATCTGGCAAGGCGCAACGGGGGCATCAAAATTCTCCCCCCGTTTATCACCGCATATGACAACGCGGTGGCAAACAAGTATTACTCCACGAGACTGGAAGCGATGATGGGTGCGATGAACTTCATCGACCGCTGCACCGAGGACGTGCTGGTGCTCTCCGATTGTGACGTGATCTGCAATGTGGATCTGGAACGCGTGATTGCCGAGCACGGGGAAAAGGGCGCGGACATCACGGTGCTGACCGCCACGGTCAACACCGCCAGCCAGCGGCTGGATCACCATACCGAACTGCCCACCGTGGGCGAGGACGGGCGCATCACCGACCTTGCCGAATACGCCGGCGAAGAGGGAGAAGTGGAAGTGTGCGCCGACATCTTTGTGGTCAACCGCGCATTTTTGCATCGCGTGGTCAATGAGGCGGTTTCCCACGGGTACACCAGCCTTTACAAGGACGTGCTGTTGCGCAACGTGGGCCGATACCGCATTTTCGCCTCGCATTACGACGGCATTTTTGCCAGAGTCAACTCACTGGAAAGCTATTTCCGTTGCTCCATGCGCCTGCTTGACCATGACGTGCGCACAGGGCTGTTTTACCGCCGCAACCAGGCGATTTACACCAAAATCCGCAACTCCTCGCCTACCAGATACGCCCCCGGCTCCGTTGTGCGCAACTCGATGATTGCGGACGGCTGTGTGATTGAGGGCACGGTGGAAAACTCGATCCTTTTCCGCGGGGTGAAAGTGGGCAAGGGCACGCGGGTTTCCAACTCGATTCTGATGCAGGACACTTTTACGGGCGAGAACGTGCGCCTGAATTGCGTGATTACCGACAAAAACGTGCTCATCAAAGACAACCGGGAGCTTTGCGGCTATGAGAGCATGCCGTTTTATATCGGCAAAGGGCTGACGGTCTGACCGCGGCAACTGCCCCCACCGGGGGCGAAGGGAGAAGAGAATGAAGAAAATTTTGTTTGTCGGCGCGGAGGCAATGCCCTTTGCCGCTACCGGCGGGCTTGGCGATGTGCTGGGGTCGCTCCCGGCGGCGCTTGCCGCCACCGGGGAGGCGGACGTGCGGGTAATTCTGCCGCTTTACGGGCAGGTGAGCGACGAGTGGCGCGCCAAAATGAAGGACGAAGCGGTGTTTACCGTGCGCCTTGCCTGGCGCGAGCTTTATTGCGGCGTGAAGTCACTTTCCCGCGCGGGCGTCACATATTATTTTATTGATAACGAATACTATTTCAAGCGGGATTCGCTCTACGGCAGTTTTGATGACGGGGAGCGGTTTGCCTACTTCTGCATGGCGGCGCTGGAAACGCTGAATAAGGTGGGGTTCTACCCCGACATCCTGCACGCGCATGACTGGCAGGCGGCGCTCTCGGTGGTGTACCTCAACTGCCTGTTCCGGGGAAGACCGGGGTATGAGAATATCCGCACGGTATTCACCATTCATAATATCGAGTATCAGGGGCAATACCATTTCGGGATTCTCGGCGATGTGTTTTCGCTGGGGTACGAGGAGTATGACCGCATGGACTATGACGGGTGCATCAACCTGATGAAAGCCGCCATCGTCTCGGCGGACAGGGTGACCACGGTCAGCCCCCGGTACGCCGAGGAAATCTGCACGCCGGAATACGGCAAGGGGCTCGACCCGGTGCTGCGCGACAACCGCGGCAAACTCTCCGGGATTCTCAACGGCATTGATTACGTGTATTACAACCCGGGGCAGGACAAAGCCCTGCCCGTGCGCTACAACTGGCGCAGTATCGGTAAAAAGGCGGATAACAAAGAGGCGTTGCAGGCGTCTCTCGGTTTGCCCGTGCGGCGTGACGTGCCCCTGCTTGCCGTCATCTCCCGCCTTGCCACCCACAAGGGGCTGGATCTGATTTCTGCGGCGGTGCCGGGCATTCTGCAGAACCGTGACGTGCAGTTTGTGGTGCTGGGGAAAGGGGAGCCGGGCTATGAGCACTTCTTCCGGGAACTGGAACACCGCTTCCCCGATCGGGCGCGGGCGATGATTACCTACGACCGGGAACTCTCCAAACGCATTTACGCCGCGGCGGATATTTTCCTCATGCCCTCCGCCAGCGAGCCGTGCGGGCTTTCCCAGATGATTGCCTCCCGCTACGGTGCCATCCCCGTCACCCGGGAGACCGGCGGTCTTGCCGATTCCATCCACGGCTATTGGGAGGATGAGACCGGCGAGATGCACGGCAACGGCTTCACCTTTGCCAACTATTCCGCCGAGGAACTTTCGGAACGCACGCTTGCCGCCATTGCCCTGTGGGGCGATACTACCCGGCGCGAGCGGTTTGTGAAAAAGATTATGACCACCGATTTTTCGTGGGGGCAATCCGCAAAGTCGTATCTTGCCCTGTATAACGCCTTATAACTTTACTGTAATATATACCGGAGGAACTGAAAACCAATGAACTACAACCCCAACGCTCATGAAGTCAGAACCAATATCGAAGAAAAACTCGTCCGCCATTTCGGGTGCTCCCCGGCGGAGGCTTCCCGCGATCAGATGTACAAAGCGGCGGCGCTGACCGTCAAAGACATTCTGACCGAAAAGCGCGGCAACTTCAAGAAAAAGATCAACGCGCAAGGCGAGAAGCGCGTGTACTATATGTGCATGGAGTTTCTGCTGGGGCGGTCGCTGAAAACCAACCTTTGCAACTTAGGGTTAAAGGACGCCTACGAAAAAGCGCTTGCCGGCATGGGCTTTGACCTGGAGGATCTCTTTGAGTGCGAGCCTGACGCAGGGCTTGGCAATGGGGGGCTCGGCAGACTTGCCGCCTGCTATATGGACTCGCTCTCCTCGCTCAACTACCCGGCGACCGGATTTTCCATCTGCTACGAATACGGGCTGTTCAAACAGATGATTGTGGACGGCATGCAGATCGAACTGCCTGACGTCTGGCTGCCCGGCGGCGAAGTGTGGCTGGCGCCCCGCACCGACCGTGTGTATCGTGTGCATTTCGGCGGGCACGTGAAGGAAGAATGGCGTGACGGGCATTGCGATATTGTGTATGAGGGCGGCGACACCGTGGAGGCGGTGCCGTACGATATGATGATTTCGGGCGCGGACAGCGAGGCGGTCTCCCAGTTGCGGCTGTGGAAAGCGCAGAATATCCGCAACTTCAATATGGGGCTGTTTTCGCAGGGGCAGTACGCGCAGGCGCTGGAAGAAAGCACCAACGCCGAGATTATCACCAAGGTGCTTTACCCCTCCGACAATCATACCGAGGGCAAACTGCTGCGCCTGACCCAGCAGTATTTCCTGGTTTCCGCCTCCTGCCAGAGCATCATCCGCGACCATATGGCGGTCTACGGCACGCTTGACAACCTGCCCGACAAGGTGGCGATTCACATCAACGATACCCACCCGGCGCTCTGCATCCCGGAACTGATGCGCATTCTCATTGACGAATACCGCTTCTCCTGGGAGAGGGCGTGGGATATGGTCACCCGCGTGGTGTCCTATACCAACCACACCGTCATGCCCGACGCGTTGGAGACCTGGAACGAGGATCTGTTTGCCCTCAAACTCCCGCGCATTCATATGATCGTGAAAGAGATCAATGAGCGCTTCTGCCGCGAGGCGTGGGGCGCTTTCCCGGGGAACTGGAACAGGATTTCCGCGATGAGCGTCATCGGATACGGTCAGGTGCGCATGGCAAACCTGTCGGTCATCGGCTCTCACTGCGTCAACGGCGTGTCGAAACTGCACTCGCAGATTCTCCGCGACACGGTGTTCAAGGATTTTTACCGGATGTACCCCGATCGGTTTGACAACGTGACCAACGGCATTGCGCACCGCCGCTGGCTCTGCTACTCCAACCCGGAACTGGCAAAACTGCTGGACGAGTGCATCGGGCCCGACTACCGCAAGGCACCGGAGCAACTTGCCGAGTTTGCGAAATATGAAAACGACGCGGGCGTGTTGCAGTCGCTTCGCGACATCAAGCACCGCAACAAAAAGACATTTGCCGCGCACCTTGCCGCCAAAACCGGGGTCAAAATCGATACGCATTCGCTCTTTGACGTGCAGATCAAGCGCCTGCACGAGTACAAGCGGCAGTTGCTCAACGCCCTGAATATCATCGGGCTGTATCTGGACCTCAAAGAAAACCCGAACCTGGATGTGCAACCCAAAACATTTCTGTTCGGCGCCAAGGCGGCGCCGGGCTACGAGATGGCAAAGCGTATCATCAAACTGCTGTGTATGATTTCCAAAGACATTGAGCAAAACCCCCGCATTGCGGAAAAACTGCGCGTGGTCTTTTTGGAGGACTACAACGTCAGCATGGCGGAGGCGCTGGTGCCCGCCGCCGAGATCAGCGAGCAGATTTCGCTTGCCGGCAAAGAGGCAAGCGGCACGGGCTGTATGAAACTGATGATCAACGGCGCGCTGACCATCGGCACGCTGGACGGCGCAAATGTGGAAATGCAGGAGCGCGCGGGCGCGGAGAATATGTTTATCTTCGGGCTTACCGCCAAAGAGGTGGAGGAGTTGTGGGCAAAGGGCTACACCGCCGCCTCCTATTACAATCAGAACGAGCGGCTGGCGCGCATTGTCAACTACCTCAACACCGGCTTTGCCGGTGAGTCGTTCGGGGATATTGCTTCTTACCTTCTGTATGGGCAGGGCGTTGCCGACCCGTTCATGTGCCTGGCGGACTTTGAATCCTACCGCGTCCGGCATGACGAGGCGGTGCGGGCTTATGCTGACAAGGCGAAATGGAACAAAATGTCGCTCCACAACATCGCCGCGGCAGGCTATTTCGCCGCCGACCGCAGTATCAAAGAGTACGCCGACCGGATCTGGCACATCCACCAGTTAAAGTGACGTGCATCTTTTGCGCAGAAGCACCGCCGCCGCGCTTGACGTATGAAATACGCCTGCGCCCAGCGGCGGCACTTCTGCATCAAAATCTGCGCGTCACGGCATAGAGGGTGCGGGGGGCGCCGCGCTTGACGGATCAAATACGCCTGCGCCCGGCGGCGGCACTTCTGCATCAAAATCTGCGCGTCACGGCATAGAGGGTGCGGGGGGCGCCGCGCTTGACGGATCAAAT
>URMC01000050.1 GCA_900548735.1 uncultured Eubacteriales bacterium
TCGGAATTCCGTGACCATCCGCACCGAGGGAGAATGCACCTTTACGGGGGGCACGCTGTCGGCAAACGCCGTCACCGCCACGTCGGTAGGGGCGCTGAATGTGACCGCGGGCGGCGTGACCGGGCGGTATGAGTTCCGCATTCTCGGCGGCGCGGACGCCGACGTTCTGAAAGCCCTGTTTGAGGGCGAGCTGGCGCACATCCCCGACTCCGTTCTCGGTGACGCGGTGGTCAGCGATATTTTCCTGCCCCGGCGGATTGAGGGGAAAAACATTTCCATCACCTGGGCAAGCTCCGATGAAGCCAGCATTTCCGCAAACGGGCGCCTTGCCGACACCTTAAAAGAAAATACCGTGGTCACGCTGTACGCAAAGATTGTGATCAACGAAAAGGTTTATACCCATTCCTTTACCTTCAAAGTCACCAGTCAGACGCGGGAGGTCAAGTTCAAATACCTCGTCTCTCAGTTAAGCCCCATCAATTTAAATAAGGTAGGAATGGAAAACGGGCTCTTTTACCTGCCGACGGCGGACGGCGGCGCGCACGACTACCGCGGCGAATTTGATATGTATGCCGCAGAGGATTCCGCAAGGCTGTGGGCGGCATTCCGTGACATTGGTCTTACTGACCTTCACTACACGGTGCACAGCAGTTACAGTTTTGTTTCCCTGACCAAGGGCGGGAGTGGCGTTTATCTCAACTCCGCCACGTTCTTCACCTTTGCGCAGATGAGCGTGACCGGCACTTTTACCGACGGGGAAACCGAAGAGGGCACCGTCAATATCATCATTGAACTCGGCAACAACTCCGAACTCTATGACCTTGTGTTTGCCTTTGTGGAAAAGAAATTCGGCGCGGTGGACATTCTGCAAAACATTCTGGACACGCGCGCGGTTTACGGCGCGAAATATGAGCGCGGTGATTTTTATCTGGACGCGGAATACCAAGGCATCGGCATCAGTTACGCCCGGGCGACCAAGGGCGCAGGCATTACCTCCATCACCCCCGAGGGCGGCAAATGGCACGTGGCGGTAGATCCCACCGGTTTTGCCACCACCGAGAGCAGTATCGGCATCGTTGTGACCGTGAAAAAGGAGGGGGATACCTCCGGCGGCATCAGCCGCACGCTGTATGTTACCGCGCCGGGCGTGATCAAGCCCGACAACGTGGGGTTTGCCAATTACAGCGTGTTCAACTCAGTCAAATATCAGGTGACGGAAGCGGTGAAAAACGAGATAATCGACGGCGCCGCCGGGCGAGTGGAGAGCCTGCCCGCCATCACGGTGGACAGCGCGGACAGCGGCAAAAAGCCCACCGGCTTTACCGTGACCCCGGGCTCGGCAGACGTCGCCAACACCCGTGTCACCAACAGCACCCCCAAATATATTCTGGTGCGCGACGCGGCGCTCGCGCCCACGCTGACCTTCCGTGTAGGGAATTCTGCCGGGGCTTCCGCCGCGCACGATAAGGCATATCAGTTTGCCCGCCTGCTTGCCTGGGCAACCGGAAACGAGAAAAAGCAACAGCCGATATACCCGATCGGCTCCTACTCCGATGTGGTCTCTGACGGCAACGAGTATATCAGCGGAAACGAAAAAGCGGTTTTGATTGCATTTCTTGCCGGAATCAACGGCTATGACGCCGCAAAAGCCACCGCTCTGTTTGCCTCCGCGACCACGGCAGTGAAAAACGGACACGTGATTGACAACTATGACGCCGTGGCGGAAAAAGTCAAGGAGCTGATTACCACCTACTCCACCGACACGATGCTTTACTTCAAATATACCGAGGTATTGCAGTGGGCGCTGAACGAAAAGGACTTCCCCAATGCCGGCGGCGGGAACCAGTACGCTCCGCCAAACCTTGGCTATATCGGCAAATATGACATTGATATGAGCCAAAACAACGGCACAAATTATACCAGCAACGCCCTGAACTGGTCGTCCACCCCAAGCACGTGGAGAGCCAACCCAAAAAGTTCCTATTGGAATTCTAAATATTACAACTATCAGGAGGACAGAACAGAATACATCTCGGACGCGGAAGCGCAATGCCTGATTGCCTTCTGGTGGGGCGTGAACGAAAGCGCGGGGAAAGCGTTTGCCGCCACCCTGCTTGCCAGTTGCGTGGTGCCCACTTACCTGCACGAGGACGGCGCGGGGATACTGGTCAACGCCATTTATGAAGCAATGGGCACCGACGCCTTTACCGTTGCCCTGTCGGACGGCGTGCCGCAGATTTCCATTCTCGATTTCTCTACCGCGGGGCTGGATCATTTCGCCGCACTGACCGAAATTGCGGTCTATGGCAAACTGGACGGGGAAAACGTATTACTGCCCGCGTTCCTGACCGAGTCTTCCGCCAACGGCTATTTCAACCGCGTGACCAAGCTGGACGCGGAACGCACGGACACGCGTCTGACCCGGATGGTGATGCAGGCGTGCTCCGCCGGATATGTGACGCTGGATCTGACCAACATCTCGCGCCTTTCGGCACTGACAAAGTTGGATATTTCCTACAATCCGGGCGTGACCACACTGGGCGATTTGCTGAATCTGAACATTCGGGAAATCACCTTTCTGGACGTACACCGGGTCGCCGTGTACGGCGATTACCTCACCTACGTGCTGGAAAACATCAAGGTCAACGCCAAATCCGCCACCATTTACTATACAGCGGGCGGGGTACGCAAGCCGTACACCACCAATGCCGCCGCCACCTCGGACTCCTTGCGGTTTCTGAAAGAACTGACCCTGATCAACAGCCCGTATCTCCTGCTGCCGATCAACGTCAACGGGGAAAGGATTCAGTGGTATGTGGAAAAGGGCAACCCCGCCTATATCATCACGGGAGCGGGTAACGATAAAATCACCGGAACCGTCAACTCCGCCGCCGATATGGATCGGATGCTGGAAAATTATTATGCCGACACCACCGATCAAAAAATCTACCGGCTGGTTTACGAAAACGGCAGTTATGCCTTCAAAGAAACCGGTGACCGTTTTGACGAAAAAGTGACTTCCCCGCCCGGCGCGGGGAGTGTGGATTGGAGCAATGCAACGGAAAGCGAATGGTCAAACGGCTCCGAAAAAATCAATGACACCGGCTGGTCACTGCCAAGCCCCGCTCCTCAGGTCAATATCAGCGGAGGGGGCGTTACGCTTGTTGAGCGCGGCACCGCCACCCGACGATGGTGGTACTACTACTTTGAGACCAAGCTGTTCTCCTTTGATGTAGGCGGAACCACAAAGGACTGCTACTTCCTTTACTCCAAGACGGAAACCGTCACAAAAACAATGACTTATCGGTATCGGAAAGGGACATATGCGGAAGTTTCCGGCACTTATCTGCTGAATGACGGAAGCGTGGTAACGGTCAATTACGCCAAAACCGCCGACGGAAAGTACGTGGACTATACCGTGACTTTGTCAAGAGTCTACACTTTGTACTATGCCTATACCGATAGCACTTATTACAGCAGCTCTGCCACGTCCTCGCCTACTAACGGAACGCTGACTCTGATCCCCTACCAGAATGCGGAACTGGTATGCAATAACAGCGGGGGAAAAACATATCAGAACAATTATGACGGGTTTTATTATTGTAATCCGGAGAGCGATGCCGTTACCGGCGCTGCCTGCGGCACACAAACCTATACGGGCACCGATGCGCAAACCCGGATGGAGAGTTATCTCGGCAGTCTGAGCAGCACCAGCCCCCTGTGGCAATCGGAATCCGCCGAACCTTCGATTACGCAAACAACGCACTACTCCTATACCACAATCGTCAACAGCCAAGCCGACAGAGACAGCGCGGTGGAATACGCGGCGACGGTGGCAAACGGGTATTATCTGTATCAATTCCAAGGCGGAACAAACAACAGCAATACGTATTATGTGGGCGGCAATACGGTAACCAGCAGTTACATCCCTTACACGGCAACCAATGCGCAGGGGTATCGCCTGACCTTTGACGGGACCAACGGCTTTGTATGGGTCTCGCACACCCTGCAAAACGATACCGGTGATGCCACGATGGAGGCGATTCTGAAAGCGGCGCAAGCCGCCAAAGACACCGTGGAATTCGGCAACTATTACGGCACGTATTACTGCTTCTACGGTGGCACGGACAGTGCACCCGATGTATTGGTCAACGGCAAAACTTTCACAAGGTATTCGGTCTACCGCCTGCTGACCGATGAAAACGGAGATTTCTATTATGCCTCCGGCGACCGGTTGCCCGCCGAAAAGCGCACTTTTACGGTATTCAGCAGTTCGGATGCATTGAAAACCGCGCTGAATACCGCCGCAAAAGAGCAAACCGGCGCGATGGCGGTCGGTTCCATCGCCTACTACACCGGCGGAAAAGACATTTTCTACGCCAACGGCATGTTGGAGCTGACGTTGAATACCACCACCAAAGTTTACTACTTCAAAACCATGGGCGGTATCGGCAACATTTCCATAAACATCACCAAGGATTCTTCCGGCAATGAGACTGCCGCCAGCTTCAACATCACGGAAAGCAAGGGGCAAAACCTCAGTGCAAACGGGCTTTCCAAATTCACCAACGTCCGCTACGTGGGCACCTCGTCTACCAGCTTTTACAGCGGCACGGGCGGCAGTGAAGAAGTGGTGATTGTGGCGCGGGTGCTGGGCACCGACGATGTCCGTAAATTCAAAGTAACCGTTTCCGCATAAAAGATTTATGAAAAAAGGAGGGATACGTGATGCGTTTCGGCGCAAAAAGCAAAAAACCGATCGTGCTTATTTTATGCGCGGCGTTGCTTGCCGCGGCACTGACCGTGGCGGCGGTGGCGTTTTTCACTTCCTCCTTTTTCAAGACCCTCACGGGGCAGGTGGAGGGGAGCGGAAACACCGTTACCGTGGTGGAAATTACCACGTTTGACGAATTGTTCGCCTATTCCGTGGGGGCGGACGGCACCGGGATTTTCAACGACAGCGCGGCGGTCTCTCCCCTCTCCGGGCGCTACATTCTGACCCTGACGGCAGACCTCACGCTTGCCGCCGACCTCACCCTGACGGCGGATTGCCACCTCGATCTTGGCGGCAACACGCTGTATCTGAACGGGCATTCCCTTGCCTTCTCCCACACTTATCACGGCACCGTAATCTTGAAAAACGGCACCGTGGTGGTGGATAACGACCCGGAGGAAGGCGAGAGCGCGACGGACGGGAAAATTTATTTTGACACCCCGTATGCCGTGGCTTCGGCAGAAACGGTCACATTTGCGCGGCGTGACGGCACGGCGCTGGACTTTGCCGGCGTGAGTACCGATGTTTCCGGCATCGCGGCAGTGGTGGCGTATCACGCGCTCCGCATTGCCACGGCAAAACTCTGCAACCTGACCGACTTGGCGCTTGCCGCCCCCGCCTTTGCGGAACTGGCGGCAAAAAGCGACACCGCATTTGACCCCGCGCTGTTTCTGACCTCCAAAACCTGCACCGCGGCAGGGGCA
Source organism: uncultured Eubacteriales bacterium (assembly GCA_900548735.1). Lineage (GTDB taxonomy): Bacteria > Bacillota > Clostridia > Oscillospirales > CAG-272 > Firm-07. The sequence continues at coordinate 5,479 of URMC01000050.1, forward strand.
ACCGAGGCGTGCGCCTTTGTTTTCCGTGACCTGGACCTGCCGGGCAACGTGCTGGCGTTGAAAGATGTCACGCTGGAATACGCCTCCTCCGACGAGGCGGTCATCAGCCCTGCGGGCAAGGTGACCCCGAATACCGGAACGGCATCCGTGACCCTGACCATCACCGTGCGCCGAGGCGAAACCGTCATCGGCACCTGTGCGCTCCCGCTCCACGTGCTGAACACGGAAAACAACGCGGCGCTGGCGGCGGCAGGGGAAACGATGATTCACTCCTTCCTTTCCCGTTATTACTCCGAGGAGGGCGACACGGCGGGGACGCTGGTGTTCAAGCGCTCGCTGTACCTGCCCGCCAGAGTGCCGGTGGGGGGCGGAAAATACATCACGTTCGCGTTCGGCGCCTATTCCGACGCGGCGCTGACGAAAGAAGTCACCAACGTCATCACCGTGCCGCAGAAAACCGAAAACGGCGCCACGGTTTCCAATGACGAGGTTTACTATTTGGAGCCGACCTCGGCGGTGCAGTATCTTACCGTCACCGTTACCTGCGGCGAAAGTTCCCTTTCCTCCTCCTTCAAGGTCACCGCCAGTGATGCGGGGCTGGTGCGCACCCAGGTCTCCCTTGCGCAGGACTTTATCCTTGCCAACTACGGCGGGCAGATCACGCTTGCCCGCGTGTCCGGCTCCCCGGACAGCGCGCCGGAGTTTTTCGGGCGCGAGTTGCTCTCCCCCGCAAAAGGGGGTGCGCACAGTTCCATCGAAAGTATCAAATATTCCCTGATTAACGACACCAACGCCCTGTATGAACTGACGGGGTGTGACGCGGCGCTGGACGGCGAAACCAACGGTTATCTTTCGGTACGGGCAGGCAAAAATCCGCTGGACTATATTCAGACCGTGCAGCTGGACTGTCTGGTTACCTTTACCGACGGCACCACCGCACAGTTGCAGATCCCCGTGCGGTGCAGTAATGACGTCAGCACCAACGTAGGGCGGTTTGTCAGTTGGTACAACTATTACGATCAGATGTTTTTCTCCACCACCGCGTGCTATACGGCGAAAACCTTTACCATGCCCTTTGCCACGGGCAACTCCGCCGCGGATTTTGCGGTCTGCTATGATATGCGCGTGACCGGTGCGGACGGCACCGTGAATTGGAACACACTTTCCGGCATTTCGGTGGGGCTTTACTACAACGGCAAGGTGCAGGTAACGCTGACCCCGACAGCAGGTGCCGCGCCCTTTACCTACTCCTCTTATGTAAACGCGCTGAACGCGTACCTTTCGGGGCTGGCGGACGCCGAGGGCACCACCGTGCTTGGCGCCTTGCAGAAAATTATCGCCTACGGAGACGCGAAATGGCAGTTTACCGTCACGGCGGACGAATTGCTGACTTCCAATCAGGATTTTGAATTTGTGTATAACTACCGCCAGCTCTCCACCGGCAGCAGCGGTTTTTCGCGGCATGAGGACTCCTCTTTTGTGCCGATTGTGACCGGGTTTACCCTGCCCGGCGTGCTGACCTTCGGGGGCGCTGGCTCTGTTCTGCGGGACGCCAACCTGTACGCCTGGATGGGCGCGGTGTTCGGCGGCGGCTCTTTTCGGAACGGCGACCCGATTTTAACCGACTGGTTAAAACAGAACCTGCCCGTGGACGTAACGGACGCGGTCAACGGCGCCACGCTTGCCGCGGTACGTGATTTTTGCGGCATTCAGTATATCACGGGTGCCACGCTCGTCAACCTGACGGGGGTAGACCTTTCCGGCAAGCTTGCCGACAACCTGAAATATCTCGGCGGGATGAGTGCCATCGAAACGCTGAACCTTACCAACTGCGGCATTGTTTCCGTCTTCTCGGCGACCGCGCCGAACGACGAAAACCTGACCCGGCTGACGGGGCTGAAAAATCTGAAAATCCTCTACCTCGGCAACGCCTACGGCACCACGACAAACCTCAACCGGATTGAGTCGTTTGAGTTTTTACTGCAGATTCCCTCTCTTACCGCCGTGTATGTTTACGGCAACACCCCCACCGACGCCAGCAGTACCACCGCCGCCGTCAAGCAGATTTTCTACGGCTCGACGGGTCTTGTCAATATGGAATACTTCGGGGAACTGACCAGCGCCGGGGTGGCGGTCTACAATACCGTCAGCGAGACGATGCCTTTGCTGTTTGAAAATGCCTCCGGCGTGAACGCCTACAAAATTTTACTGGGGATTGAATATCAGAAAAAACTGCGCGATGGCGAGTCCATCTCCGCGGTTTATGCCGATTTTGCGGGCGCAACGGCGGCAGACCTCGGGCTTGACACGCTGAGCTACACCATCGGCACCACCACGTACACCGTGACCGCTTCCGAGCTCCGGTGGGGGGTGGACGGAGACGACCCGACCACCGCCACGCAGTTTTATGTGATTTATCACATCACCACGATGACCGCAAGCAGCGGTGCCACCATCAGTCCGGATGTGGACATCCGCGTCAACTTTGAGATTGTGAGGGTGGCAAATGAAACTGTTTGAAAAAATCAAAAACCATCCCAAGCTGCTGACCACCGCGCTCTCCCTTGCCGTCACGCTGGCGATTCTGATCGTGGCGGTTGTGACGATGCTGCCGCGGTCGCTGGCGTGGTTTGCCTCCAACCGGCACACCGCCGCGGGGGGCATGACCCTGAGTGCCGCCGAGGACTATCTGCGCTTTGCCGACACCTTTACCGCCAAGGCGGTGATGAACGATGTGGAGGTCGCCTCCCGCGAGTTTGTGCGCGGGCAGGACGGCAACTATTATTTCACCAACCCCGAAAACGGCGAGAAAAACACGCTGTTTTATGATTCCCTTTTCCCCGGCGAGCACATCGAGATGACCCTGCGCTTCACCTGCGCGCCGGGGCGGGAAGGCGGCGCTTACCGGATGTATTTCAGCGGCCTTGCGGAAAGCGACACGTTTGTGACCACCGCGGGCGTGACATACAGCATTCTCGGCGTTTACCGGCTGTCGGTATGGAACGCGGAGCGCGGCGCGTGGGAGGACAAGGGCTTTCTTGCCGACTACGGCGAGGGCGGCTCCGTCGTTTCCGACACGGTGGAGATCACGCGCGGCACGCTGGCGCCCGACAAGGCAGACGCGGACGGGTACTGGTCGGTGACGTTGCGCCTGACCGTTGACCTTGCGCAATATCAAAAACTGGAAGGCATTTATTCCAACCTGCTGTCCGAAAAAACGGCGGCAATTCATTCTGTGGTGCTGGCACCGGGGGAGGGCGCATAAATGGAAAAAGCAAAGAAACGCATTTCCCCGCTCCTGCCCCCCCTGCTTGCCCTGCTGCTGGTCCTTGCCGTGACGGTGAGTTCGGTTTTCGCCTGGTTTGCCGTAAACGACAGGGTCACGCCGATGAAATTTCAGTTTGCCCGCATCAATTCCGAAGTTTATTTTTACGCCGCGGCGGATGAGGGAAAAAACGGCGTGCCGGATCTTCTGCGCGAGGGGTACGCCCCGGCGGCAAACGAGGAAGAGATTCACGCCGCCTACTACAGGGAAGCCTACTTCTTCAACTATCTCGGGAAACGGGAGGCGAAAACCGACACGGCGGACGAGGAGCGCATTGCCCTTCGCGCAGGGATGGGCGGCATGGCGCCGAGCGAGATTTACACCTTTAAATGCAGTCTGGTCAACAAAGGCGACTCCACCAACCGCGTGTCGGTATTGCTTGCCGGCAACACGCTGACCGGGGGCGCGGCAAACATCCGCGCGGCGCTGGCACTGCGCGTTTGCCGGATGGTAAACGACGGCGGCGACCCCGCAATCACCCCGACCGTGGAGGTCGGCGCGTGGCAGTATCTTTGCGATACGGCAAAAACGGGCGCAGACGGTGTGAGTTTTGCGGAACTGGCACTCTTTTCCGGCTTTGACCTGTCGGGCATGGACAGACAAGTGGAAGCCGAGAAAAACGGGCTTGTGGTCAACGTTTGCGACCTGTGGGTGCAGGTGATGCTGGTGCCGTATGCGGAACTGGCGGCAAACGAAGCCTTTGTGGGGCTTGGGATTGACGATGCCGCCTATCAGGCGATGCAGGCAACCGGAAACGCCTTTTCACTGGATTTTTCGGTGCTCTTTGAAGTGGATATATAAAAGGATTTCAAAAAACGGCAACAAAACCGGGGCTTGGAAAACGCCCCGGTTTTTGTCATTTCCGCCCTTTTTCGCGCGCGAAAAAGGGCGCTTTTTTGCTGTTCAATTTCGGTTGTTTGACTGTTTTCTGTGCAAAAACGCAAAAATGCCCATAGTTTTCGGGACACATCTCCATTATAATTCAAATGTAAAAAACGCCGCCGTCCGCGGCGGGAGAGGAGGTGCCGCGCCATGTCCGGCAAGACCAAAACAGCCATTCAGAAAGCCTTTTTGCAACTGCTTGCCGAAAAGCCCCTTTCCGCCATCGGCGTGCGCGATATTACCGATGCGTGCGGCATCAGCCGCAACACCTTCTACTACCATTACAAGGACATCTCCGCTCTTCTGGACGAGATGGTGGCGCAGATTGCAGACGTGCTGATTGCCGCCAGCACCGCAGAGGACGGGGGCGGCAGTTGCGTCAGCAACGCTTATCTGCTTGCCGCCGAAAACAAGAACGCGGTGAAAAACATCTACGCCTCGCTGGACAGAGAAACCTATGAAACGTTTCTCATGCGGATGTGCCGCCACACGGCAAGCACGCACGTCTCTCACCTGCTGACCGGGCACAGCGTGCCCCCGAAAACAAGAGAGCGGCTGGTGCACTTTCTGCAATGCGAGCTGTTCGGCGAGTGCGCCGAATGGATCCGCGGCGGCATGACCGGCAACTTTACCGAGATTTATCGCCAAAGCCTTTCCACGTTCTTCCGCATTGCCGACACCCTGCCGGAGGCACAATAACCCTGTTATCCTGCAACGATGTTGCGATAAAATAAAAAATAAAATAAAGTGAGGATACTGAAATGAACGCAAATGATGTGAAAGCAAAAATCAAAGAGATGCTCTGCGATCGCCTTGGCATTGAGGCAGGCGAGCTGGAATACGACACGCCCCTGTTTGGCGACGGCATCGGGCTAGACTCGATTGACTCGATGGAAATTATCGCCGCGATTGACGAGGAGTACGGCGTTTCGATGACGGGCGTGGGCAAAGAGCACTTTCAGAACATTGACGCGCTTGCCGCTTATGTGGTTGCCAACGCGGAGCAATAAGCTGTCATGACGGACAACAAAAACAGATGCGTGGTCACCGGGATCGGTGCCATCAGCGCCATCGGGAAAAACGTGAACGAATGCTGGGAAAGCATTCTGGCGGGCAAAACCGGCATTGACCACACGCACACACTTGATACCAAAGACTGCTATGCCGACTTTGCGGCGGAAATCAAGGGCGAATTTGACTGCGGCAACTTTGACCGCGCCACGGCGCTGTGCCTTTCCGCCGCAAGAGAAGCCCTTGCCGACGCCGGCAAAACCGACTTTGCCGGTGACACGCGCGTGAGCGTGATTATGGGCAGTTGCGTGGGCGGCGGCAGAAGCATGGAGGAATACTACAAAGGCAAAAAAGACCGGGATACGGTATTGAAAATGCCGATTTCCGCCATTGCCAACCACGTGGCGGAACTCTGCCATGCGGGCGGTGTGGTGACCAATGTTGCCAATGCCTGCGCCGCGGGCACCATCAGCATTGCCTACGCCGCGGATCTCATCCGCGCGGGCAAAGCCGACGTGGTGGTGGCAGGCGGCGCCGACGCGTTCTCCTCCGTCCCCTACTCCGGCTTTCTTTCCCTTCACGCGCTGGACGAAAACTCCTGTTCCCCGTTCAACCGCTCGCACGGCATTACCCTCGGCGAGGGCGCGGGCGCGGTGATTGTGGAATCCTTGGAGCACGCCAAGGCGCGCGGCGCGAAAATCTATTGCGAGGTGCTGGGTGCGGGCATCAGCAGTGACGCCTACCATATCACCGCCCCGAGACCGGACGGCGAGGGACAGATGAGCGCCATCCGCTCCGCGATGGAGCACTCCGGCGTGCCGGAATCCGGCATTGATTACGTCAATGCGCACGGCACGGGCACCGCGAAAAACGACGAGGCGGAGTTCCTTTCCCTGCACACCCTGTTCGGCGGGAAAAAAGACGACCTTTGCGTCAGCTCCACCAAAGCCATGACAGGGCATTGCCTCGGCGCGGCAGGCGCGATCGAAGCGGTTTTCACCATCAAAGCGCTGGTGGAAAACACCGTGCCCCCCACGCTCGGCTACAAAGAAGAGGATCTGCCTCTGCTTGCCGAAAAAGCGGGCACGTTTGACTTTGTACCCAACGTGGCAAAGAAAAAAGAACTGACCACGGTGATGAACAACTCGTTTGCGTTCGGCGGCAACAACGCCAGTATTCTGTTCAGCAAACAGCCCGGCAACATTGCCGACACCGCCAAAAAGCCCGACATTTTCGTGACGGGTCTTGGGTTGGTCACGCCGCTGGGCAACGGCAAAGAGGCGTATCTGAACGCCTGCCGCGAGGGGTACGTTACCAACGGCAAAGAAGTATTTTCCGCCGTCGGCGCCGAGGATTACGCCGCCGAGGGGCTGAAAATGGCATTTTACCGCAAACTGGATCATTTCAGCCAGTTGCAGGCGGTTTCGGGCATGAACGCCCTGCGTGACGGCGGCTTTACCGTCACGGCGGAAAACGCCGGCGACATCGGCATGATCATCGGCACGGCAGACGGGGCGCTGGGGCCCAGTTGCGAGTTCCAGGAAATCATTGCCGAAAAGGGCAACGCGGCAGGCAGTGCCTTCCGTTTCCCGAATACGGTTTACAACGCGGCGGGCGGGTATCTTTCCATCTGCTCCGGCGTGAAGGGCTATAACGTGACCGTGACCAACGGCGCGCAGTCCGGGCTTCAGTCGGTCGCTTACGCGATGCAGGTCATCCGCAACGGCTGGGAGGACGCGATGCTCGCAACCGGTACGGACGAGAACAGCGAAATCATCTCCGAACTGTACGGAAAACTGGGATTGGTTGCCGACGAAAAGGTTCGCCCCTACGACCAAAAGAAAGTCTTCTCGCTCTCGGACGGCTCGGTTTCGGCACTGCTTGAAACGG
>URMC01000051.1 GCA_900548735.1 uncultured Eubacteriales bacterium
AATCGCAACGCTGATGGTACTCGGCTATCTGGACAGCGAAATATGCGGATATATCTACCGTGAAATTTATATCAGCACATTGATTGGCGTTTTGTTCGGTTACCCGGTCGGAATCGGACTGGCAACCCTGATTTTCAAAACAATCGGGTTCGGTACAGTCAGTGGGGTCAGTTGGTTTATGTGGTTGTTTGTTCCGGTTGTTGTTTTTGGATTTACATTACTCGTTACGCTGATTCTGAGACCGAAAATCGTTAAAACAAAAATGAATGAAAGTCTGAAAGCAGTTGAGTAAAATTTCTTGCCGATGAAACCGACCGTACGAATATAGCAGCCGCTCGCAGACGGGGCAGCGCCGGGAACAGCAAACGGAAACGCGGGTTAAAGTCCCACTCCCCAAAGTCAAAGAAAAAGGACAAAATTGTTGCGTAAATAAAACAAGAGCCAAACTCAACAGCGAGTCTGGCTCTTGTTAATATTAAAGTTTTCGGCGACAATTTTTCCCGTTTGCTTCGACTTTTCACTGTGCTGCAACGGGGAGACAGAAGGCAAAAAACCGGAGAGTTTTTATTGTCACGGTTTCTGAAAAAAGTCCACCTGATATACGTTTTTTTCGTATAAGCATTTTTTGTGCATAGAAATAGTCGAGCGGTTAACCGCCCAGCTGATTCTTTTTTTGCCGTCCAAATCGACTTTTATGCCGAAATATTCGTCAGAAAAGAATAATACGAACCCCGATTTCGTTTCAGGGTTCGTATTATTCACTAATGGCGGAGAGAAAGAGATTCGAACTCTTGTAGGGGTATTAGCCCTAACACGATTTCCAGTCGTGCGCCTTAGACCAGCTCAGCCATCTCTCCGTGTCGCTGACTTGACTATTTTAGCAGATTACAGCACGCTTGTCAAGAGGAAATGCGAAATTTTTTGACATTTTTCCGAAAAGCCGTGGCAGAGTGCAAATATGAACAAATGTTTACGTCACTTGTTGACAATTCCGGCATTTTATGATATACTGTGCATAGTGCCGCGGTACCTTCCGGGCACATCACAAAAAGGAGGGAATCACTTTGAAAAAAACAAAACTTTTGATTCTGATTTCGGCGGTTCTGGTACTGGCAACCGTGCTTTGTTCCTGCGGGGGGCTGAAAGAAGCAAAGCCCAATAAAGTTCTGACCGGAAAATATGAAGATGAAACCAAACTGCTGAACAGCGCCAATGAGGTGGATTTCGGAAAAGCGGAAATGGTGAATAATTCCGGCAAATTTGTATATCTCATTGACAACAGCGGCGAGAATACCAAATGGATTGTATACAATCTGGAAAGCGGCACTACGGTTTATACATACACCGCAACGGAAACGACTTTGCAGACCGCCGCAGATTTTTACATGACGGAGGAACCGGAGGCCGGTTTGTTTGCCGTAACAATCCGCACGAAAAAGGATTTGGATTCCACCCCGACCTACGTAACTGAGCTTTATGATGAAAAAGGCACCAAAATTGCTACCGCCAACGGCGCGGGTGCTGAGATTTCGGCACAACTGAATCTTTTCCTCTTTGACGGCAAATGCTACCGCGTTGCGGCAGATAAGACCATTGCAGAGATAACGACGTGGAATGAGCTGACCGGCGCGGAACTGCTGGAAAACCTGATCGACATGAGCGAAAACTACTATTATGCAAGGATTTCGGCATCTTCTTCTGCGGGTGAAAGCATCGTGATGTATCATCCGGATCTTACCTATGCAACCGCATACACGTTCCCCTCTTATGCCGAGGATACCACCTGCGGCGTTTTGGCGGACGGAAGACTGTTTTTGCAATACAGCGTCAAACAGCCCGACGATGCCCAAAAGTATGATTACCTGACGGCAGACGCGGAAAAATACAACCTGGTTACCGAAGTGTTTGATGTGAAAAAGGAAAAAGCCACATCCCTGAAGATGGATTACAAAGTGGCAATGCTGCTTTCCCGTGATCTGATTTCCTATGAGAATTCGTTTGACGCGTTTTCTGATAAAATCAATGTAATCGCCGCGGCATATGAGATTAAGGACGGCAGAGTGGACGAGAGCAGTACTGCCGTCAAATTCATCTCCCTGACGCAAAAAGGCAAATTGCAGTATTCCCTGAGCGATATGTTCCCCGGGATGGTGGCGATGCTGATGCCGGTTGCGGAAAATCTGTATGTTTACAACACGGTTGACGGCGCCAAATACTTGGCAAATAAAGACGGCAAGGTGCTGGGCAATATTTCGGGCAGCCTTAAGATGAACAACAAATACATCATGGGCGAGAACAAACTGTACAACCTTGACCTTACCGTAGCGCTTGATTTCAAGGCGCAGAACCTGGAGTACAGAAAAGAAGGCGGCGAGATTCTTTATACCAACGATGGCGTGTTCTTTGAGAAAAAGGACGGTAGCACCTATATTTACAACGGTGAGTTGACCGAAGTGATCACCAGTGCGGATACCGCTATTCTGAATGTGCAGGATTCCTACTTCACCATCCGGAAGATTCCGGCAAGCGGCAGTGTTTATCAGTATTACGCTTCCAACGGCAATTTGCTTCTCCAAACAAGCAATAACCTCAGCAAAATTGCTTCGTACGACGGCGTGTATCTCTTTGCGGGAACCAAAGACGGCGCCACGATTTATTATCGCTTTGCCGCGTAAGCAAAAAACACAAAACAGGACCCGGTTTTCCGGGTCCTGTTTTTTATTTTTTGAATTACCCCGCATACGGTATGCGTTTTGCGGGGTCAGATGTCGGCGTCCTTGATATATTCGCCGCCGTGTTCCGCAATAAAGACCTTGCGTTCCGCGAGGTTATCGCCCATCAGCACGTCAAACATATAGTTGGTGCGTTCCACGTCCGCCGGCTCTACGGAGACCAAGCGCCGCGTGGCGGGGTTCATCGTGGTCTGCCACATCATATCCGGCTCGTTCTCGCCAAGACCTTTGGAGCGTTGCAGGGTGTATTTCTGCCCGGCGGCATCCAGTTTTTTGAGGATTTCTGCCTTTTCAAACTCGTCATAGGCAAAGAGAATGTCATCCTTGGTGGTGATTTCAAACAAAGGCGACTCGGCGATAAACACCTTGCGTTCCTGCAACAGGGTAGGGAGCAGACGGTAAAACAGCGTCAGCAACAGGGTGCGTATCTGAAACCCGTCTTCGTCGGCATCGGTACAGATGATGATTTTCGACCAGCGGAGCTGGGCAAGGTCAAACCGGCTGATGTCGCCCTTGATTTTGCCGTCAATCTCCACACCGCAACCGATCACGCGCAAAAGGTCCGTGATGATGTCGCTTTTGAAAATGCGCTCATAGGAGGCTTTCATGCAGTTCAGGGTCTTGCCGCGCACGGGGATAATCGCCTGAAATTCGGCGGCGCGCCCTAACTTACAGGAGGTCAGAGCCGAGTCACCCTCCACGATATACAGTTCGCGAATGGCGGGATCCTTGGAGCGGCAGTTGACAAATTTTTCAACCCGGTTGGAAATGTCAATCGTGCCGGTCAGCTTCTTTTTGAGGTTGAGACGCGTGGTTTCCGCGTTCTCACGGCTACGCTTGTTTACCAGCACCTGATTGGCAAAAATCTCCGCCTCCGTGGGGTGCTCCACAAAATAAATGGCAAGGTTTTCACGCAGGAATTTGTTCAGCGCATCGTAAATAAAGGTATTGGTGATGGATTTTTTGGTCTGGTTTTCGTAGGATGTGGAGGTGGAAAAGCTGTTGATGACCAGCAGCAGGCAGTCCGCCACGTCCTGAAACATGATTTTTGCTTCGGTTTTGGTATATTTTCCGTTGGATTTGAGGTAATTGTCAATGGCAAACACGAAGGCGGAGCGTACCGCGCGGTCAGGGGAGCCGCCGTGCTCCAGAAAGCTGGAGTTGTGGTAGTATTCCAGCGCCGTGACCGTGTTGGAAACGCAGAAGGAAATGTCGGCTTTCAGCTTGTAGTCGTCCTTGTCTGCCCGGTCGCGCCCGGCGGTTTCCAGGTGCCAGAGTACCGGCTCGGTTTTTGCGGAGTCTCCGGCGCGCTCCACGATATAATCGGCAATGCCGTGCTCGTACACATAGGTGCTCTCGTCAAAGCCGCCGTCCTCCCGCTCCAACCGGAGAAGAAACGTAATGCCGGGGTTGACCACCGCCTGGCGGTGCAGCACGTCCGCAAAGTATTCGTGCGGGATATGAATGTCGGTAAAAACTTCAATATCGGGGCGCCAGCGGATCACCGTGCCGGTGCGCCGTTCTTTTTTATCCAGCGGACGGGATTGCAGTTCGCTGACAGGTTCGCCTTTCCGGAAAGAGATGGTATGCGCCTCGTTGCCGTCATAGGAGGTCACGTTCATATACTCGGAGGAATACTGCGTGGCACAGGCTCCAAGACCGTTAAGCCCTAAGGAATACTCGTATGCCGCGTCCCCTTTGTTGTTATTGTATTTGCCGCCGGCATACAACTCGCAGTAGATCAGATCCCAGTTCCAGCGTCCCTCTTTTTCGTTGTAGCCCAGCGGAACGCCGCGCCCGTGGTCGTCAACCTCAATGGAAAGGTCACGGAATGCGGTCACGGTAATTTTGGTGCCGTGCCCTTCTCGCGCTTCGTCCACGGAGTTGGAGAGAATTTCAAAAAAGGAGTGTTCACAGCCGTCCAGCCCGTCCGAGCCGAAGATGACCCCCGGGCGTTTGCGCACGCGGTCGGCACCCTTCAGGGCGGTAATACTGGCGTTGCCGTATTCTTTTTTGCCTGCTTTCGCTGCCATTATCAAACCTCGCTTTTTGGTATTCCATGTATCTTGTGCTATTCTATCATATCATTATACCACATATTGTGTCATTTGTAAAGCCCTGACCGGCTTTTTTTGAACAAAACGAAAAAACTGTGCCACCCTCTTGCACAAAGTGAGGAAAAAAGTTATAATATATTATGGATGATACTGTGCGCCAGACGGCGGGGAGGGCATCCGATGAGTTTGCAGGAAAAGTGTGACGGGAGAGAGTTTTCGGTACTGGGTTTCGGGCGCGCAGGGCGCGCGGCGGCTGACTATCTTCTCCCCCACGGCGGTCGCGTGACGGTGTTTGACGAAAAGCCGTTGCCGCCGGAGGTAAAGGAACCGTTTCGCGCCCGCGGCGTGCGCTTTTGCGAGGGCGCTTTTCCGCAGGAATTCCCCGGGGAGGTGCTGGTGCGCTCACCCGGGATCCGCCCGGATATTCCGCCGATTCTTGCGGCGCTTGCCCGCGGGGCGGAGCTCAGTAGTGAGACAGAGCTGTTTTTTGACGCCTGCCCCGCCACTGTGATCGGCGTGACCGGCAGTGACGGCAAAACCACCACCACAGCGCTGATCGCGGCATTGCTTGGTGCCAGCGGCAGGCGCGTGTTTTACGGCGGGAACAACGGCACGCCGCTCCTGCCCCACGTGGAGGAAATGACCGCAACCGACTTTGCGGTGCTGGAGCTTTCCAGCTTTCAGCTGATGACGCTGGAACGCGCCCCCGCAGTGGCGGTGATTACCAATATTTCTCCCAATCACCTCAACTGGCATCGGGATATGGCGGAATATATCGCGGCAAAATGCCGTATTTTCCGCGGGGCGGAGCGGCTGGTCACCAATGCGGACTGTGCGCTGACCCGAAATATCGCAGAGAGCGCGGAGGAGGCGGGCATGCCCGTCACACTGTTTTCGCTTTCTTGTAATTTCCGTGACCGGAAAAAGGAGCGCGTCTATCCGGACGGCGACCGGGTGGTCGTTGCCGGGAAGAATGAGCTTTCTTCGTTTGACTGCCGGTGCTTCCGCCTGCCGGGCAGGCATAATCTGGAAAAGCTCTGTGCGGCGCTTGGCGCCGCCGCCCCGTATCTCTCGCGCCGGACGGTGCCTGCGGCGCTTTCGGCATTCCGTGGGGTGCCACATCGCCTGCAATATGCAGGAACGGTCGGCGGGGTGGATTATTACAACAGCTCCATTGATACCTCTCCCAGCCGCACGGCGGCGGCACTCTCGGCGCTTTCCTGCCGGCCGCTGGTGATTGCCGGGGGCAAGGCAAAGGGAATTCCGCTGACTCCGCTTGCCGACGCGCTGGCAGGGCACGCCAAGGCGGTGTTTCTGTACGGAGAGACCGCCGGGGAGATTGCGGAGGAGCTGAACGGCAGGGTGCCTGCAACGGTTTTCGGCGCATTCCGGGAGGCGTTTTCCGCCGCGAGTGCGGCGGCGGTGCCGGGGGATACCGTGTTATTGTCGCCGGGCTGTACGGCGTTTGACCAGTTCCGCGATTTTGAGGAACGCGGGGAAGTGTTTATGCAAATGGTAGCGGCTTTGCCGCGGAAAGGATAGATTGCATTTTGGAGTTAAAAGAAAGGATCATGACGCTCTCGGGGTTGTTCAGCGTAACCGGACATGAGGGCACCGAAGGAGAGAAGGCAGAGGAACTGCTTGCCGGATTTGACGAGGTGCGCACGGACGCCGTCGGCAATCGGATTCTGGTGCGCAGATGCGGGAGAGAAAACGCGCCGCGCATTCTTATCGACACGCATTTTGACGAGATCGGGATGTTTGTCAGCGGGATTACCGCGCGCGGCTTTTTACGCGTGGCGTCGGTCGGGGGGCTGGATTTGCGCACCCTGCCCGCCACGACCGTGCGCGTGTTCGGCAAAAAGATAATCGAGGGCGTGATTGCCCTGCCCGAAAAAACCGAGGAGGACGGCGAGGAGGTGCTTCCCGCCGTGACCGACCTGCTGATTGACACCGGCTACCCGAAAGAAACCGTGGAGCAATGGGTGCGCGTGGGCACTCCGGTGGGCTTTTTGCCCCGCTATGAGGAGTTTGCCAACGGACGGTTGGTCGGCAAAGCGTTTGACAACAAAGCGTGCGCCGCATGCGCCGCGGACGGTGTGCTTGCCGCCCCCAAAGAAGCCCTTGCGGGCGATGTGTACCTGCTGTTGTCGGTGCACGAGGAGACCGACCGCCTTGGCGGTACGGTGGCGGGCGGATTTTCCGTGGACCCGGATTATGCCATGGTGATTGACGTCAACCTTGGCAGAACGCCGGATACCCGCAAGCGGGATACCGTGGCGCTGGGCGGCGGAATTTCGCTTGCCCACAGCGTGGTCTGCGACCGGGCACTCATCCGCCTGACGGCGGAGCTGTGCGAGCGGGAAAACATCGCCTATCAGTATTGCACGGCGCCGGTCAGCACCGGCACCAATACCGGCGCGTTGCACCTTGCCGGCAAGGGCATCCCCTGCGTGGATGTCGGTTTGCCGCTCCGCGCCATGCACACGTATGTGGAAATGATTGACGAGGCGGATGCGGCGGCGCTCTCGGCGCTGTGCCGGGCGTTCGTCTGCGACGGGAAGACGGCGGAGGTGTTTGGCAGATGAAAACCGATCTGAATTTTCTGAAATCCCTGTGTGAAGCATTTGCGCCCCCTTCCATGGAAGGGGAGGTGCGCGCACTCCTGTCGGACAGGCTTCTTGCCGCAGGGTTGCACCCGGCGACCTCCCGGAACGGAAATCTGACGGTCACCATCAAAGGAAAGTCCGCCGCCCCGCACGTGGCGTTTCTTGCGCATATGGACGAGCCCGGACTGATGCTGACCGAGGCACAGGACGAGTATTTTCGCTTTGAGCCGTTGGGGAGGATCGACCCGCGGGTACTCTCCGGGCGTTTTGTCACGCTGGGGAACGAACAAGCCCGCCACAAGGGGCTGATTGCCGCCAAGGGCATTCATTTGCAGGATCGCGCCGAGCGGCGCAAGATTCCGAAACCAGATGACCTTTATATCGACGTCGGCGCAAAGGATGCGGACGACGCGGCAAAAATGCTTTCCGTCGGCGATCTCGGCGTGTTTGACACCCCGTTTGCCGTGTTTGGAGAAGCGGACGGCTATTTCCGCGGGAAAGCGCTCTCCGGGCGCGTTGCCTGCGCCGTGCTGGCGGAACTTGCCTCTGCCCTTGCCAAAGAGGAGCCCTTGTGCACGGTCAGTTTTCTGTTTCTTGCCCGGTGCGAGGCGGTGCCCGCCGCGGCGGGTACCGCGCTGGCGGAATGCACCCCGGATATTGCCGTATTGGTGGACGGCGTGCCCGCCGACGATATGAGCGACAAGCCGAGGGGCGTGACGCTTGGCGGCGGGGCGGTGCTGCCCTTTGCCGACAGCCGCGCGCTCTATGATCGCGCGCTCCATGCCGCCGCCCGCAAAACGGCGGAAAAAGCGGGTGTTTCTTATACCGTCCCCGCCTCAATGGGCGCGGGGAGTGATTTTTCCGGGCTGAATTTTGCCGGGGTGCGAAGCCTGCTTGTCGGCTACCCCGTGCGCACCGCCAAAGCCCCCACTTCGGTGGTGGCGAAAAACGATGTGACCGCACTTGAAAATCTGCTGTCGGCACTTCTGCCGCGGCTTGCCAAAGGAGAAAAATAACGTGTTACAGACTCTGAAAAAATTTTTGCCCGCCCGCCCCTTTATTTCGGGGGATGAGAACGGGATCGCGGCGATCATCCGGGAGACGATGGAGCCGCTTTGCGACAGCGTAAAAACAGATGCGACGGGCAACCTTATCTGCTTCAAAAAAGGGAGCGCCCCCGCGCCCCGACGGGTGATGCTGACCGCGCATATGGACGAAATCGGGTTTTTGGTCACTTATATTGAGGAAAACGGGTATCTGCGCGTAGCGCCCATCGGCGGAATCAATGCCACCGCCGCGGCATACGGCGAGGTGGTGTTTGCGAACGGCATGCGCGGCGTGTTTGTGCCCGCGGCGGACGCACCCGCCAAAAGCCGCCCCAAAGTGGAGGATTGTGTGGTAGACATCGGCGCGGACAGCCGCCGCGCGGCAGAAAGAAAGGTTGCCGTGGGTGACGCGCTGGCGCTCCCCGCGCACTGCACGAAACTGGCGGGCAAACGCGTGGCGGGCAGACCCCTTGACAACCGGGCAGGCTGCGCGGTGCTGGCAGAGGTTGCGGCAAAACTGAGTGCCCCCGCGGACGATATTTATTACGTGTTCACGGTGCAGGAGGAGGTCGGTTGCCGCGGCGCGGCGCCTGCCGCTTTTGAAATTACCCCGGACGTGGCGCTGAATTTTGACGTAACCGCCACCGGGGACGAGCAGGGCGCAAAACCCATGGCAGTGGCGCTGGGCAAAGGCGTTGCCGTCAAGGTAAAGGATGGCTCCGTGATTTGCCACCGGGGACTGACCGGGGAACTGCTGACCCTCGCCAAAGAGAAAAACATCCCCGCACAGTGTGAAATTCTGCTGTACGGCGGCACCGATACCGGCGCCGTGCAGATGAGCCGGGGCGGGTGCCGCGCAGGCGCGCTCTCCATCCCCTGCCGCTATATTCACAGCGGGGTGGAGACGATTGACCTTGGCGACGCGGAAGCGGCGGTCGATCTGGCAGTCGCGTTTCTCGGGGGTGAAAAACAATGAACTTCCCGAAAGAACTGCTGGAGCTGGGCGAGCGGGCAGAGGCGGCGCTGGCGCCGGAATTTGCCCACATTACCGCGGTTTCCCGCGCCAATACCGCAAAAATCATGGAGGCGTTTGCCGAACACCGCGTGGACAGCGCCTGCTTTGCCGCCACCAGCGGCTATGGCTATGACGACCGCGGACGTGAAACGCTGGACAAGGTGTACGCCACCGTAATGGGGGCGGAAGCCGCTTTCGTGCGCCACAGTATCGCCAACGGCACGCACGCGCTTGCCATCGGGCTTTACGGGCTGTTGCGCCCCGGTGACATTCTGCTTTCCCTTGCCGGTAAGCCTTACGATACGTTGGGCGAGGCGATCGGCATCGTGGGGAAAAAGGGCAACGGTTCGCTTGCTGATTTCGGCGTGGAATACCGTCAGATTGACCTCAAAGACGCCAAAACCTTTGATTATGACGCCATCGGCGCGGCGCTCCGCTCGCCGGACGGCGCACGGGTGAAGGTCTGCTTTATCCAGCGCTCCAAGGGGTATCTCAACCGCCGTACCCTCACGGTCGATGAGATCGGCGAGGCGGTGCGGTTTGTCAAATCCATCCGCCCGGAGGCGTATGTGGTGGTGGATAACTGCTACGGCGAGTTTACCGAGGAGAAGGAGCCGCCCGCAGTGGGCGCCGACCTTGCCATCGGGTCGCTGATCAAAAACCCCGGCGGCGGCATGGCAGAAAGCGGCGGGTACCTCGCCGGTACGGCGCGCGCCGTGGAGCTTGCCTCCTACCGCCTGACCACGCCCGGTCTCGGTCTTGAGGTGGGCGCTACGCTGGGGCAGAACAAGAATTTGTTCCGCGGGCTGTTTTACGCGCCGCACACGGTGGGGGAAGCGCTCAAAACCGCGCACTTTGCGGCATATATCTTCCGTGAAATGGGCTTTACCGTGGAGCCGCAGCCGGGTGAACGCCGTTCCGATATTATCCAGACCGTGATTACCGGCAAGCCGGAACTGCTTTGCGCGTTCTGCCGCGGCATTCAGGCGGGCTCCCCGGTGGAAGCATACGTCACGCCGGAGCCGTGGGCAATGCCCGGGTATCAGGATGAAGTCATCATGGCAGCGGGCACGTTTGTGCAGGGTGCCTCGATTGAGCTTTCCGCCGACGGACCGCTCCGCCCCCCGTACACCGCCTTTTTCCAGGGCGGGCTGACCTTTGAAAGCGGCAGAATCGGCGTGCTCAGCGCCGCCGCCGAAGTGCTGAAAATCCGGAAAGAGAAAGGCGAATGATATGAAAAAACTGATCGCAATTCTGCTTTTGCTCACGCTTATGCTTTGCGCGGTCTCCTGTAAAAAGGACAACGCACCGCCAAGCGGCATGAAGGATGCCGCCACCGCGGATGCCGAATATCACCTTTATGTGCCCGAAATGTGGGTGCCGAACAACGGCAACGGCATCTCCGGGGCATACGCAAATTCCACTGATAAAGCCAATGTCACCGTGACCTCTTACCTCCCGGATACCGTCATGAGCGCGGAGAGCTATTTCAACGATGTGTGCCTGCCGCAGTATGAAAACGGCACGCTTTCCGGTTTTCAGGTGCTGAATGATCTTTGCGGTGATACCATGCTCGGCGGGCTGAACGCCAAAAAGTATGTCTATATTTATTCTCTTGCCGGGGTGGACTATGAAACGATGCAGGTCATTGCTTCCACCGGTAAAATGGTGTATAACCTGACCTATACCGCCACCGCGGCAAGTTATGCCGAACATACCGAGGACGTGGAGGAGATTGTGAAAGCGTTTGCTTTCCGTTGATGGCATGAAAGAAATTTATTTTGACAACAGCGCCACCACCGCGCTCTCGCCTGCCGTGAAGGCGGCGATGTGTGAAGCAATGGAGCGCTTCGGCAACCCGTCGTCCCTTCATACCAAGGGCACGGAAGCCGCACTGGCGCTTCGCACCGCGCGCCGCGAGGTCGGCGCCGCGCTGGGTGAGACGTTTCTTCGTGACGGGCAGCTGATTTTTACCTCCTGCGGCACGGAGGCAACTGCCCTTGCCCTGTGGGGTTCCGCCCACGCCAAAGCGCGCCGTACCGCCAATACGATTCTTACGACCGACTCCGAGCACCCATCCGTGGAGGAAGCCCTCAGACGGTTGGAGGGAGAGGTTTTTTCGGTGGTTCGCGTGCCGACCAAAGGCGGCGTGTTGGATATGGATACGGTGCGGGAGCATTGCAACAAAGACCTGTTGATGGTCAGTATGATGCTGGTCAATAACGAAACCGGCGCCAGATACCCGGTGGAGGAAGTGTTTCGCGCGGCGCGCGCCGGCAACCCGGAGTGTATCTGCCATACCGACGCGGTGCAGGGCTTTCTCAAGGTACCGTTTACCGCAAAAGGGCTGGGCGCGGATCTCATCACGCTCAGCGCCCATAAAATTCACGGCCCCAAAGGCGTGGGCGCGCTGTACATCGCCCCGGAAATGCTGACCAAAAAGAAGATTATTCCGTTTCTGGTCGGCGGCGGGCAGGAGTTCGGCTTTCGCTCCGGCACCGAAAACACGGTCGGAATTGCGGGCTTTGCCGCCGCCGCCAAAGAGGGCGCGGCGGGGTTCCGCACTTCGGCGGCGGGCATGCTTGCCGTATCGGAGCATCTGATCCGATGGTTCGCGGAACGAGGACTTGCAGTCAATCTCCCGCCCGTGCGCGCGCCGCACATCGTGAGTCTGACGCTGCCGGATATCAAAAGCGAAACAATGTTACACTTTCTCGCACAGCGCGGAATCGCGGTTTCCTCCGGCTCTGCCTGCTCCTCTCACGCCAAACATCCCAGCCGCACGCTGCTTGCCTTCGGGCTCACTCCGGCGCAGGCGGACTGCACGTTGCGCGTCAGCCTTTCGGGGGAGAATACCATAGAGGAAGCGGACGCACTGCTTGCGGCGCTGGACGAGGGGATTGCCACACTGGTGCGGATTCACCGTTGAATTTCGGGCGGCGCGCCGCCCGAAAAATATTGACAAAACCGCTTTTTTCGGTTATAATAAATGGAAATCAGCGTCGGCGTGTAGGGTAACAGCAGGTATCCGACCCCGAATACCGGCGC
>URMC01000052.1 GCA_900548735.1 uncultured Eubacteriales bacterium
GCGATGGTGGAGCCGACGTTGCCGGCGCCGATGATAGTGACTTTTCTCATAAATACCTCCTGCGGGGATTATTTGCTGGTTTCGCCTACCATTTTATAAACGGTGGCAAGTTCCGCGCGGCGCTGTGCGGCAAGAGCCTGCATCGCCTCTACCTGTGCGGGGGTAAATTTATCCAGGTCGCCGGGCTTGAGCTTGTTTTTGTAGGTGCGGTCGGCAATCAGGGCATAGTTGATATCCACATCGCGGATCTTACCGTCGATCTCGCACATCACCACATTGCTCTTGCCCTCCAGCAACAGCTCCACGGCGCGCACGCCCATCACGGTAGCGGTATAACGGTCACGCAGGGTCGGCGTGCCGCCGCGCACCACGTGTGCAAAGCGGGCAAACTTGGTCTCCACGCCGGTCTCCGCCTCGATTTTCTTGGCAAGCACTTCGCTGTACTTTTTCCCGTCCGGGGTCAGCACGCCCTCGCTCACAATCACCAAAAATCCGCGTTTGCCTGCGGCAACCAGACTGCGGATGCGGGAAATCGCCTCCGCCTCGTCAAACGGAATCTCCGGGATGACGGCGGCAACGGCGCCCGCGGCAAGCGCGGTGTTCAACGCGATCTGCCCGCAGTCACGCCCCATAACCTCCACCACGTCGCAACGCGCGTGAGATTCGCACGTGTCGCGCAGGCAGTCAATCATGTTGAGCGAGGTGTTCATGGCAGAGTCAAAGCCGATGGTATAATCGGTTGCGGTAATGTCGTTGTCAATGGTGCCGGGCAGCCCGATGGTGGGGATACCGCGGTTGGTCAGGTCCGTGGCACCGCGGAACGTGCCGTCACCGCCGATGGCAACGATCGCGTCGATCTGGTGCTTGCGGCAGGTTTCAATCGCCTTCTGCATGCCCGCCTCGGTCTTGAACTCCGCGCAACGGTCGGAGTACAGCATGGTGCCGCCGCGCTCGATGATGTTGGAAACCGAACGGGGGGTCAGCGGGATGATGCGGTCTTTGATCAGACCGGAGTAACCGCCCAGGATCCCCATGACTTCCACGCCCTCGTCCAGCGCTTTGCGGGTGATGGCGCGGATTGCCGCGTTCATGCCCGGCGCGTCCCCGCCGGAGGTCAGAATGCCGATTTTACGAAATTTTGCCATATAAAAGCCCCCTCCCGGTCGCAAAAAGCGACCGTTTTTTTCATTCATAGTTATTGTAATATATGCGCGCCGGATTGTCAAGAAAATCACAAATATTTTTGTGAATTTTTTGTAGCCGCGCACGGGGAGTTCCGCTTTGCCGACCGCAGAATGTTTCACAAAAGGCCCCCTCCGGGAGGGGGCTTTCGGGCGACCATCGGTCGCCCGCCATACCGGCTAAAATCCAACACCGTCAGGGGCATTCCATATGCCCCCGCCCTGACGTAAAGTTACTCTTTCCATTCCGTCATCAGATTCCATAGTCCTTCTTTTTCTTTGAGAGAGCACCCGGTAAGCCAAAACCATTCGGTTTTCGCAAAGCGAAAAACTGCGAAGCACCGTGGGGAGAATATTTTTTGCCTCCGGCAAGTAACACGACCGCGGGCATATAAAATATGACAAGGGAGCGGTGCGCCGCCGGGGCGAAAAAGATGCCCTCACGGCGGATGGGCTTTGGTTTACCGGGTGCTCCGGCACAAAAGAAAAAGAAGCAAAAAGAAAATGCCGTAAAGGAGATGCGAAGAGGGGGCTTTTTGAAAAAAGCCCCCTCTTGACTCCCCTAAAAACTTTTCGGCAGTTGCCGCCGGGCTTTGGGCAAGCGCACCCAAAGCACCGCGCCAGCCTGTTCGCCGCACCGCAAGGTGCCGCCGGGAAGTTGGGGAGAAAGCACCAAAATTCGCGCTTTTTCATACGATGGGAAGGAGGTGATGACATGGACGTTTTCCGGAATTACGACCGCGGGCGGGCGCTTGCCTACGCCAAGCGGTGGGCAAGGGGGCGCAACCCCCTGTTTTACAATTTTACCGGCATCGGAGGGGACTGCACCAACTACGTCTCCCAATGCGTGCTTGCCGGGTGCTGTGCCGAAAACTTTACCCCCGATTTCGGGTGGTACTACCGCTCCCCGGAGGATCGCGCCCCCGCCTTTACCGGGGTCAGATACTTTTGGCAGTTTATGACCGGAGACCCCGCTTTCCGCGCCGAAAACGGCGGGCTCGGTCCCTTCGGGCGGGAGGTGACGCGCCGCGAAATTCAGCTTGCCGACGTGGTGCAACTCGGCGACAGCGAGGGCGATTTTTACCACACCCTGCTGGTCACCGAGATGGACGGCGAGGAGCTGCTGCTCTCCTCCCACTCCAACGACGTGTACAACCGCCCGCTCTCGGCGTATGACTACAGCATTGCCCGCTTTCTGCACTTGGACGGCGCACGCCTTGAGGTGGACCTGCCGGACTGCTTTGAAAACCTCATCCGCGGGGTCGCCCTGCCCGCCGAAATCTGACCCTACGTCCAAAAGCCCCTTGCAAAACCCGCCCTTTTGTGCTATAAATAGGTGTTGTGTCAAAAAGGAGGGGCTTATGGCGGTTTTGGTGATTTTCTGTCTTTCGGTTGCCGGGATGATCGCGCTGGTTTTCGCAAAGCCCGCCGTGTCGGCGGGGCGCGTGGCGCTCAGCATCTTTTGGGTGCCGCCCGCGCTCGGCGCGGTGCTGGTGGTTGCCTGCGGGCTGTTGCCGGCAAGAGAGGCGCTGGCAGGGCTGTTTGCCGACAGCGCCGTCAACCCGGTGAAAATTCTGGTGCTGTTTTTCTCCATGACCCTGCTTTCCGTGTTTTTGGACGAAGCAGGCTTTTTCCGCTATCTCGCGGCGGCGGTGCTCCGGCACGCGGGCGCCAGTCAGAAAAGGCTGTTTTTCCTGCTCTATCTCGCCGTTTCGGTGCTGACGGTTTTCACCTCCAACGATATTATTGTGCTCACTTTCACGCCGTTTCTCTGCTATTTCGCAAAAAATGCGGAAATTGACCCCCTCCCCTATCTTTTTTGCGAGTTTGTAGCGGCAAATACGTGGAGCATGGCGCTGATAATCGGCAACCCCACCAACATCTATTTGGCGGCGGGTGCGGGCGTGGATTTTGCGGGATACACCCGCGTAATGCTGTTGCCTACGGCGCTGGCGGGCGCGGTTTCGCTCGGCGTGCTGTGGCTGTTGTTCCGCCGGCGGCTGAGCGCCCCGATGAAGGGGAACCCGGAAATCACGCACATGGAGGACCCGCTTTCGGTGGCGCTGGGGCTTGTGGCGCTTGCCGGGGCGATTCTCCTGATGGCGCTTTCCTCCTACCTTCCGGGGGTGGAAATGTGGCTGGTGTCGCTTTGCGCGTTTGTGTTGCTGTACGTCGCGGCGGGGGCGGCGCTGCTCTTCCGCCGCCGTGGGTTGCGGCTTTTGCGGCGCAGTCTCCTGCGCGCGCCCCTGGACGTCGCCCCGTTTGTGCTTTCGATGTTCGTGTTGGTGCTGGCGCTGGATCGCTCCGGTGCGGTAGGGGCGCTGGCGGCGTTTCTCTCGCGCGGGGAGCCGGTGATTTCATTCGGCATTTCCTCGTTCCTCGCCGCAAATCTGGTCAATAACATCCCGATGAGCGTGCTGTTTTCCTCCGTGGTCACCGCCGCGGGTGGGGACGCCGGCGCGCTGTTTGCCGCGGTGGTCGGCTCCAACATCGGGGCGTTTCTCACCCCCGTGGGGGCGCTTGCGGGCATTATGTGGATGGCAATGCTCAAAAACCACGGCGTAAAGCTCACATTCGGAAAGTTTACCGCCACCGGCGCCGCCGTTGCGGTGCCTGCCCTGCTCGCCGCCCTCGCCGGATTGCTGATCGTCTTTTAAGATAAAACCCGCCCGATGCCCGGCGCCACCTGCGGTGGGGCTTTCAGAGTCAGTTGGGCACACACAGCGAAAGTTTGGCGAGCGCCGTGTAAAAATTTTTGAGGGAGTCAAGAGGGGACTTTTTATAAAAAGTCCCCTCTTGCGCGCGCCTGCGGCGGGCAATAGAGTCAGTATGTTCGCCGCCGGAATGTTTGTATGGCATTTTCTTTTTGCCGACAAGGGGTATTGCCCCTTGTCCATTTTCTTTTGTGCCGGAGCATCCGGTAAACCAAAGCCCCACGGTGCTTCGCAGTTTTTCGCTTCGCGAAAAACCGAATGGTTTCGGCTTACCGGGCGCTCAGGTATAAGACCAACATCATCAGGGGCGCGGGTTTCCCCTCCTCATTTGCAGAGCATCTCGCCACACCTGCGGAAGGCGGTAAAGAGTGAAAAGTGAAAAAGAACCCAGGATTTTCCCTTGGGTTCTTTTTCTTCTTGTCTGGTGCGGGTAACAGGGGTCGAACCTGCATGCCTTACGGCGTAAGATCCTAAATCTTATGCGTCTGCCAATTCCGCCATACCCGCGGTGTTCCGCGGGTATGGCGGAATGAATACGCACATACCCGCAAAAAGGGCGTTGGGTGCCCGTGGCGGCAGAGCCGCCGGTTGCAAGTATAACACAGGCGGGGCGGTTTGTCAAGCAGGCGGGGCGGCGGAGAATTTTGAAAAATTCGCAAAAACTCCGCTTTCCCCTTTGACAAAACCACAGGGCAATGTTATAATAATAACGATAATGTAATATTCGGGAGAATGGGTATGGAGAATGTAAGCTTTTTGATCCGGGAACTGGTAGATTACGCGTGCCGGGAGGAAATTCTGGACACACGCGACCGCACGTATGCCACCAATGCGCTGATGGCGGCACTGCACGCGGACGACTATAACGACAGCGGATATGCCGCAAAAGAGCGTCCGCTTGCGGCAATCCTTGCCGACCTGTTGGATGTTGCCGTGGAAAAAGGACTGACCGGTGGCGACACCGTGGTGTACCGCGATCTGTTTGACACCAAGCTGATGGGCTGTGTGACCCCCGCGCCTGGCGCGGTGATCGACCGGTTTTACGCCCTGTTCCGCGTCTCGCCGGAGGCGGCGACCGACTGGTTTTACCACCTGTGCCGCGCAAACAACTATATCCGTACCGACCGCGTCAGCCGCGACCTCAAATGGGCGGTGGAAAGCCCGTACGGGGACATTGACATTACGGTCAATCTTTCCAAGCCCGAAAAAGACCCCAAGGCGATTGCCGCGGCAAAGCTCCTGCCCGCCAAAGGCTACCCCAAGTGCCTGCTCTGCCGTGAGAACGAGGGCTACGCCGGCACGCTCTCCTCGCCCGCACGCCAGAACCTGCGCCTGATTCCCCTTACCATGGGCGACGCGGAGTGGTTTATGCAATACTCCCCTTATGTTTACTACAACGAGCACTGCATCGTGCTCTCCGGCACGCACACGCCGATGAAGATCGACCGCGGCACGTTTGAGCGCCAGCTGGACTTTGTGGAGCAGTTGCCCCACTACTTCCTCGGCTCCAATGCCGACCTGCCGATTGTGGGCGGCTCCATCCTCTCGCATGACCATATGCAGGGCGGGCATTACACCTTTGCCATGGCAAAAGCGCCGGTGGAAACGCCGTTTACCTTTGCCGGGTTTGAGGATATTTCCGCCGGGATTGTGCGCTGGCCGATGTCGGTGATCCGGCTTTCCGGCAGTGACAAGGTGCGCCTTGCCGACCTCGCCGAGAAAATTCTCGCCGCGTGGCGCGCATACAGCGATGAGAGCGCGTTTGTCTTTGCCGAAACCAACGGTGAGCCGCACAATACCATCACACCCATCGCACGGATGCGGGACGGGAAATTTGAACTGGATCTGGTGCTGCGCAACAACATCACCACTGCGGAGCACCCGCTGGGCGTGTTCCACCCGCACGCGGAGCTGCACAACATCAAAAAGGAAAACATCGGGCTGATTGAGGTCATGGGGCTGGCGGTGTTGCCCGCGCGGCTGAAGGGCGAAATGGAAGAAATGAAGAAAGCCATTCTTTCCGGCACCGATTTTGCCGCAGTGGAGCCGATTGCCAAGCACAAGGCGTGGTTCCTGTCGTTTGCCGGCAACTACACTTTTACCGAGGAAAACACCGAAGAAATTCTCAAAAAGGAGATCGGCAACACCTTTGTACGCGTGCTGACCGACGCCGGCGTGTTCAAGCGTAATGAGGCGGGTCAGGCGGCGTTTATGCGGTTCCTTGCCACTGTATGACATCAAAAAGGAGGGTTTCACCATGTCCGATTTTACCGTGACCATCGCAAGAGATTTCGGGTGCGGGGGGCGCACCATCGGCAAAATGCTGGCGGGGCGCCTTGGTATCAACTATTACGACCGGGATCTGATCAAACTTGCCTCTGAGGAGAGCGGCATCAACATTTCTCTGTTTGGCAAAGCGGACGAAAACGGGCGCGCGGCGCTGTTCAAACGCTACAACCGCGCCTATGGAGAGAAAATCATCTCTCCCGACAGCGGGGATTTCACGTCTGACGACAATCTTTTTAATATTCAGGCGAAAATTATCAAGCAACTTGCCGATCGCGAAAACTGCGTGCTGGTGGGCAGGTGTGCGGATTATATCCTGAAAGACCACAAAAACGTGCTGCGCGTGTTTATCCATGCCTCGCGCGAATATTGCGTGCGGAACGTGATGGAAAAATTTGCCCTCAGCGAAAAAGAAGCCGAGCGGCAGGCGGAACGGATCAACCGCGCGAGAAGCACGTATTACCGGTATTATACCGGGCGCGAATGGGATAACGCCCGCAACTACGACCTGTGCCTGAACAGCGAGGACGTGGGCACCTTGCGTTGCGTCAATATCATCGAGCATTATATCCGGATGCTGTACCTGGAAAAAACGCTGTAACCCCCGCCCGCGGACACCGTCTTCGACGGGGGCACCTGCGGTGCGGCTTTCAGGCTGACGCGGTGCTTTGGGCACACTCGCCGAACACCCGGCGTCAGCTGCCGAAAAATTTTTGAGGGAGTCAAGAGGGGACTTTTTATAAAAAGTCCCCTCTTGTGCGCTCCTGCGGCGCGGTTTGCCTTCTCCCGGATTTATTTTGTTCGGAAAACTTCAAAAAAGCCTTGACAAGCGGCAAGGGATTTGTTATAATAAGCAAGTCGGCAGGAGTCTCCTGTGCTAATTCGGGATGTAGCGCAGTTGGTAGCGCGCCTGGTTTGGGACCAGGATGTCGCAGGTTCGAATCCTGTCATTCCGACCATGGAGGCGTAGCTCAGCTGGTCAGAGCGCACGGTTCACATCCGTGAGGTCATGGGTTCGAGCCCCCTCGTCTCCACCATAGGCATGCCGCGCCCAATCGGGTTCGGTGAAAGCCGGATTTATGAAAAAGCCGCGTTTGCGGCTTTTTCTTTTTTCGGGCTATTCGGGGTTGCGGCAGGTGAGCCGCAGACAGGGCGGGGCAAGCACCCGCCGCTGTCCGGCATACCGCCTTACTAATCGTAGGGGCGACCAGTGGTCTCCCGCATGCAAAGCGTGTCGCCCTACAAACGGGAGGGGTAACCCCTCCCCTACGGAGTTTAGATTTATGCCGGAAGCGGGGGCGTATGGAATGCACCCGCCTTGATACAAAGTTACTCTTTTCTTTATTCTATCGGCTTCCATACCCGCTTTTTCTTTGATTGCGCAGGCGCAAAGAAAAAGCTAACAAAAAGAAACGCCGTAAAGGAGATGCGAAGAGGGGGCTTTTTTCAAAAAGCCCCCTCTTAAACTCCCGCAAAAACTTTTCGGCGATTGTTGCCGGAATGTCTGGCGTGTGCACCCAAAGCAGCGCGCCAGCCTGTCAGCCCCGCCGCAAGGCGGTTTTTGAAAAAAGCCCCCTTTAAATCCCCTAAAAACTTTTCAGCAACCGGCGCCGGGCATCGGGCGGGTGT
Source organism: uncultured Eubacteriales bacterium (assembly GCA_900548735.1). GTDB lineage: Bacteria > Bacillota > Clostridia > Oscillospirales > CAG-272 > Firm-07. The sequence goes on from URMC01000052.1 coordinate 7,811, forward strand.
GCCCAACTGACTCTGAAAGCCCCGCCGCAGGCGGCCGCAGGCGGCCGCAGGTGCCCCCGCGCGTCTTTATTCCAAGCGGAAGGTAAATGCAAGCGGCGCGTCGGAATCCGCACCGACGAACACGTCAAAGTCGCCGGGCTCGGAGCGAAGGATCATATCCGCGCCATAGAAGCGAAGCTGCTCCTCGGTCAGGGTAAAGCGCACGGTCTTTTCCTCCCCCGGGGCAAAGCTGAGCTTGCGGAAATCCTTCAGCTCCTTCACCGGGCGGGAGACGCTGGCAAAGCGGTCGCGCACGTAGAGCTGAACCGTCTCTTTTCCACACCGTCCCCCCTCGTTTTTCACTTTGACGGTGACGGTAAGGGTCTCGCCTTTGCGCAAAACCTCGCGGTCGGCGCTCACCTCACCGTAGGTGTAGGTGTTATACGACAGCCCGTGACCGAACACAAACAGCGGGTCCACCGGCGCGTCCTGATAGCGGGAGCAGTACCCGCCCTTGGTGATCTCTTTCGGATTTTTCACAGCACGTCCCGTGGGTAAATGGTTGTAGGAGATCGGCTCCTGCCCCACGCACCAGGGGAAACTCATCGACAGCTTGCCACAGGGGTTTGCCTCCCCGAACAAGAGTCTTGCCGCGGCGTTGCCGCCCTCCGTACCCGGTTGCCACATCGTTAAAATCGCCGGAGCAATGGCGGAAAGCTCGGTTAATACCAGGGGTCTTCCGCAGAACAGCACCACCGCCGTGTTGGGGTTTGCCGCGATTACGCGGCGCGCCAGCTCCGCTTGTGCCGGGGAAAGCGTGAGGTCCGCCCGGCTGTTGCCCTCGCCCGAAAAGTTCTGATACTCGCCAAGGCACAGCACGGTCACGTCCGCCGCTTTTGCCGCCTCCACTGCCGCATCAATGCCACTGCAATCCTGCTCATCGAGCGCGTACGAACAGCCCGGCTCTACCGTGATTTCGGCGCGGGGCAGCAGGTTGGCAATCCCCTCGCTCACGCTGACGCACTCCTCGTCTCTCCCGGCGCACGCCCAGAAGCCCTTGATCCCCTTTTCAGCGGCAAAAGGACCCACCACGGCAACCTTTTTGACATCCCCGGAGAACGGAAGCACCCCGTTGTTCTGCAACAGCACGGCGCTCTCCTCCGCCGCACGGCGGCAGATTGCCCGATGCTCCGGCGAGAGGAACAGCTTTTGCTCTTTTTCTTCGTCCGCGGCGCGATAAGGGTTTTCAAACAGCCCCAAATCCTCTTTGAGTTGCAGAACGCGCAACACTGCCGCGTCAATCTGCTCCATCGTGATGCGCCCCTCGTCCAGCAGTTCTTTCGCGTGCAGGTACGTAGCGGCGGACATCATCTCAATGTCGCACCCGGCATTCACGGCAAGGGCGGCTGCCTCTTTGCTGTTTTCCGCCACGCCGTGCTTCACCATCTCGCGGTAGGCATTGTAGTCACTGATCACAATGCCGTCAAAGCCCCACTCGCCGCGCAGAACGTCGGTCAGGAGCCACCGGTTGGCGGTGCTGGGCACGCCCCCTACGGTGTTGAAGGAGGGCATCAGCATCCGCACGCCCGCGTCCACCGCCGCGCGGTAGCCGGGCAGATACTCGTTACGCAACGTCCGCTCCGAGAGTTCCACGGAGTTGTAATCCCGCCCCGCTTCGGGCGCGCCGTAGGCGGCAAAATGCTTCACGCAGGCGGCGATATTTTCGGGGTCGCGGTAGGTGCCGTCCCCCTGATAGCCCTGCACCATAGCGGCGGCAAGCCGCCCGTTGAGGGTCTTATCCTCGCCTGTGGACTCCATCACGCGCCCCCAGCGCGCGTCCCGCGCGAGATCCAGCATGGGCGAAAACGTGACATGCACGCCGGCGGCTGCGGCTTCCTTTGCCGCCATTTTCGCGCAGTCACGGGTCAGGTCCTCATCAAAGGAGCAACCCATCGCCAGCGGAATGGGATAAATGGTGCGGTAGCCGTGAATCACGTCCTGCATGAAAAGCAGGGGGATGTGATGGGGCTGTTTTGCCATGGCGGCATCCTGAATCTCCTTCATCGCCCTGGCGCCGATGAAATTGAGGGTGGAGCCGGCGTATTTCACGTCGCCCTCGGTGATGTGCAGGTTTTGCACGGGGCCGGTGATATCCGCCTCGTTATCGTGTTTGAAAAACACGGCGTTGAGCTGGGTCAGCTGACCCAGCTTTTCTTCCAAGGTCAGTTCGGAAAGCAGTTTTTTGAGATCCATACGTCCTCCTGTGGTCTTTTTTTCTATTGTAACACAAAAAACCCCCGCTCTGCAAGGCAAAATCGGGAAAAAACGGTTGATTTTTTGCGCCCCGTGAGATATAATGAAGAAAATTGCACAGAGGAGGAAAAACATGGGCGATGGACATTTGCACGCGGGTCATCGGGAGCGGATGCGGCAAAAGTTTACTGACAACCACGATGGAGCGCATTTTCCCGATCACGAATTATTGGAGCTTTTTTTGTATTACGCGGTGCCGAGAAAGGACACCAACGAAACCGCCCATCGCCTGATGGAGGAATTCGGCACGCTGGAAAAGGTGCTGGATGCCGAGCGGGACCGCCTTACCGCGGTGGACGGCGTGAGCGACAACTCCGCGGTGCTGATTGCGCTGGTACGCGAGATTGCCAAGCGTTATACCGCGGCGAAAACCGAAGAGAACGGCGACCTGCCGGTGTTTGACACGCCGGAGAAAATTGCCGCGTTCCTGCGCCCGCGCTACATCGGGGTGCAGGTAGAGCGGGCATACCTCCTGCTTTTTGACAACGCCATGCACATGCTGGATTTCCGCCATCTCGGGGACGGCGAGGTTTCCAAGGTGCTGCTCTCGGTGCGGCAGATTGCGGAGTACGCCTTCCGCAAGCATGCGGCGCAGGTGGTGCTGGCGCACAACCATCCCGGCGGCATTGCCGTGCCCTCCGGGGAGGATCTGGCGCTGACGCGCCGGGTCTCGCAGGCATTACAGCTGTTGGATATTCCGCTTCTGGAGCACTTCATCTTCTCGGACTACGGCTACTGCACGGTAGTCGGGAAAACGGGAGAGGAAGGCGAGGGCGGCGAGGTCGCCGCCGCAGGCAACGCGTTCCGCGGGTTTTCCCGCGGGAGAAAGGAACAAAAATGAACGGACAGCAAAACGACACAAAAAACAACACGGCAGTCAAAGAAAAAAGCCCCGGCGCCGTGCGCCGGTTTCTCGCCCGCAAGGACATTGTGTTTTCTGCCAAACGGTACGGGATTGACGCGCTGGGCGCGATGGCGCTGGGTCTTTTCGGCTCGCTTTTAATCGGCACGATTTTCAAAGCGATCGGGCTCATCCCTCACCTCGGCTTTTTTGCCACCATCGGCGGGTATGCGCAGGCGGTGGCTGGCGCGGCGATGGCAGTGGCGATTGCCTACGCCTTAAAAGCGCCGCCGTTTGTGCTGTATTCCGCCGCCGCGGTGGGGTACGCCGCCAACGCGCTGGGCGCGGCGGGGGGTCCGCTTGCGGTGCTGCTGATTACCGTGGTCGCCGTGGAGTGCGGCAAGGCGGTCTCCAAGGAAACGAAGATTGACATTATCGTGACCCCGTTTGTCACGGTGTTTGTGGGCGGGGGGCTGTCGCTTCTGATTGCGCCCTACATCGGCAAAGCCGTCAGTTACGTGGGCACCTTTATCGGCTGGGCAACGTTGCAGCAGCCGTTTGTGATGGGGCTGATTATCTCCGTAGTGGTGGGCGTGGCGCTGACGCTGCCGATCAGTTCCGCCGCAATCTGCGCCGCGATCGGGCTGTCGGGCGCGGCAGTGGCGGGGGTCATCCCCGAAAATGCGGAGGGGCTGGCGCTTGCGGGCGGCGCGGCGATTGCCGGGTGCTGTGCGCAGATGGTCGGCTTTGCGGTGATGAGTTTCCGCGAAAACCGCTGGGGCGGGCTTGCCTCGCAGGGGCTGGGCACCAGCATGATTCAGATGCCAAATATCGTCCGCAACCCGCGCATCTGGATTCCGCCCACGCTGGCATCGGCGATTACGGGACCGCTTGCCACGTGCCTGTTCCGGATGCGGATGTACGGTGCGGCGATCAACTCCGGCATGGGGACATGCGGGATGCTCGGCCCCATCGGCGTGATTCTCGGTTGGTTCGGGGGCGAATATCCCGACACGGTCGGCGCGATGGACTGGCTGGGGCTGGCGCTGATCTGCTTTGTGTTGCCGGCGGTGCTGTCGCTTCTCTTCTGTGAGATCCTGCGTAAAATCGGCTGGATCCGCGAAAACGACCTGAAATTGGAGGCGTAACACACCCAATTTCCCGGCGGCACCTTGCGGCCGCCTTGCGGCGGGGCGAATAGGTCGGCGCGGTGCTCTGGGTGCACACGCCCGACATCCCGGCTGTAGTTGCCGAAAAGTTTTTGCGGGAGTCAAGAGGGGGCTTTTTTCAAAAAGCCCCCTTTTGTGCGTTTCCCTTAAGGGCGTTTCTTTTTGTTAGCTTTTTCTTTGCGCCTGGCGCAATCAAAGAAAAAGCGGGTGTGGAATCTGATACTATAATGGAAAGAGTAACACTGTGTCAGGGCGGGAGGATATGGAATCCTCCCC
>URMC01000053.1 GCA_900548735.1 uncultured Eubacteriales bacterium
GGGGACAGCGTGCGCGTGGTTTCCCGCTATACCACGGTAGACCGGATTCATTTCGGGCATTTTGCGGCGGCGGGCGGCACGCCCCTCGGCACCGCAATGACCGAGGCGGTGCGCCTGCTGACCGAGCGGCGGCAGTACTACCGCGATAACGATATTGAGCACTATAAGCCGATTCTGATGGTGATGACCGACGGCGACCCTACGGACGATATTTCCTATATCTCCCGCACGGTGTCCGAAATGGTGCTGAATAAGGAAATCAAGATTTTCCCGGTCGGTATCGGCATGAATTTCAATCAGGAGACGCTCAAACAGTTCTCGCCCTTGCTTCAGCCCAAACTGATCCGCAATTCCGAGGCGTTTGACAAACTTTTCAAACTGCTCTCCGCCTCCTCCAGCAACCCGAACGACGACTCGTTGGAGCGCTGGTTCAACAACGATTTCTGACTTCGGCGGGCATAATTCACGCAGACCAGACCCAAGGGGCGCCCCGGATATTCCGGGCGCCCCTTGGGTCTTATCGCCGGAATCGACCCGCGGCGTATGAAATACGCCTTGACGGGGCGATATTCGACAATTCTGCGCAAATTCTGCTCCGCCGGGGCGGGCACACCTGAAAGCCGCACTGCAGGTGTCGTCAGCCTGTCAGCCCCACCGTGTGTGGCGTATCAGCCGATTAGCAGCACCGCAAGGTGCCTTTTTTGTAAAAAAACTTGCATTTGCGCATTGTTTCTGCTACAATAGGTGTATACGGGGCACACGCCCCCGCGCCCCTTGGGGCGGAAAGGAGAAAAAAATGCTTGAAATACGCAATGTCACCAAGACCTATCGCTCCAAAACAGGCGAGAGCGTAAAGGCACTGGACAATATCAGTATTTCTTTCCCGGAGTCGGGGATGGTGTTCATCCTCGGTAAATCCGGCAGCGGTAAATCCACCCTGCTCAACGCCATCGGGGGGCTGGACAGTATCGACTCCGGCGAGTTTATCATCATGGGCAAATCCTCCAAGGATTTCGTCGGCTCGGATTTTGACGCATACCGTAACACCTTCATCGGCTTTATCTTTCAGGAATACAACGTGTTGGACGAGTTTACCGTGGGCGCCAATATCGCCCTTGCACTGGAATTGCAGGGCAAAAAAGCCACGGATGAGCAGATCAACAAAATCCTGGCGCAGGTAGACCTCCTGTCCTTTGCCAAACGCAAGCCGAACGAGCTTTCGGGCGGGCAGAAACAGCGCGTGGCAATCGCAAGAGCGCTGGTCAAAGAGCCGCAGATTATCATGGCAGACGAGCCGACCGGCGCGCTGGACTCCAACACCGGCAAGCAGATTTTTGACACCCTGAAAGAACTTTCCAAAGAAAAACTGGTGCTGATTGTTTCCCACGACCGCGACTTTGCGGAGCGCTATGCCGACCGTATCGTGGAACTGGCGGACGGACACATCATCTCGGACGTGACCAAGCACGAGGTAGAGGGCAAGAGCCTCAATGACGGCATTCGTCAGGTCAGCCGGCACATTTTGCAGATCAAGGGCGGCTATCGCCTGACCCCTGCCGATGTGGAGATGATCAACAACTACCTTGCCACCAGCCCCGAGGGGGTTATCCTTTCGGGCGATAACCGCGTCAACGGGGAACTGCGCTCCGCCGCGGGGATCACGGAGGAAGGCGGCACTACGGTCTTTGAGACCACGGACGCGGCAAAGGACGTGAAAGTCAAGGAGTATGACGGAAAGAAAACGAAATTCATCCGCTCCCGCCTGCCCATCAAAAATGCCGTCAAGATCGGCGCCTCCGGGCTGAAGTATAAAAAATTCCGTCTGTTTATGACAATTTTGCTGTCGCTTGTGGCATTCGGTATGTTCGGGCTTGCCGACACCATGGCGGCGTATAACCGGATCACGGCGGCAACCTCCTCTATTATGGATTCGCACGTGACCAATGCTTCTTTCTCGCTTGGCGTCAGAGTGACCTATGATTATGACGGCAACCAGACCCACTACTTCTCCGGCGCCGCGATGAATGACGAGGACCTGAAAACTCTTTTCGAGAAGACCGGATTGCGGTTCTACCCGGTATATAACGGTTCCTCTAACAGCGGTGGCGGCTACGGCAGCGGGTTTGACGTCTCGGGTATGATGGCAAGCAATGACTATCAATGCGTGGCGTATGAGGGCAAATTCTATGGCTTTACTGCGCTGAACGCAGAGGATATTTCCGCCGCGGGGCTTACCCTGACCGGCAGAATGCCCGAAGCAAAAAACGAAATCGTGATTACCGAGTTCCTGTTCCGCCAGTTTCAGATTGCGGGCTTTTACAACAAGGATGCCGGCGAGACCGTGGCGAAAGACCAACTCACCAAGACAACGGACGGCGCGGCAAACTCCATCATCGGCAAGCACCTTTCGGTTGCCGGGAGAGGAAAATACGGCATCGATAGCACCCCCACTTCCTATACCGTCGTCGGTGTGGTGGATACGCACTTTGACTATGACCGCTATGCGGATTTCCTGCCGGGCAATAAAAATACCATAACTCCCGACGGTGGCGGAAACAACATTGCCGGTCTTCTGCTTCAGGCGGTGCTCAGCGACACCCTGCGCTACGGTTTCCACACGCTCGGGTTCCTCACGTCGGAAAAGATTGCGGAACTTGCCGAAACCGAGATGGATTCCGGGCGCGAATACGGCACCTATATCTCCTTTGGCGGCTCCGGTGCCGTGGATGACGGCGTGTGGCTGGTGCACAATAACGGCGAGAAAAACGAGTATTTCAAAAACCTTTACCAGATGGGCGGCAGTGAATTGCTTCCCGCGCTGAAGGTCACGTGGCTGGAGGGGCATAACTCCCTTGGCGCCAATGAATATCTGGTGCACGAAAACGCGCTGGAACAGTTGTTCAATAACGCAAACGGCACGGTGGATACCGCCGCGCTGGATGCGAAAGCAGAAACGCTGTTCGGCGCCGAAGCCTTTGCCAAAGCAAAGGCGCAGGAAACCGAAAACGGCAGCAATTATATGAACCTGCTGTACAATCTGGCGCGGGGCAGTGCGCTTTCCGAGGAGGATTTGCGCGCCGCGTTCCTGCCCGTGCTTGCCGGAATGTACGGTCTGGAAATCAAAGGGACCACTCCCGAGGGTGCCAAAAATTTGCTGTGGGAGCAGCTTTCCGGGTTTAACCTTAGCGCAGATGGAAAAGAGGGCTACCGCTTTGAAGCGGTGCGCAACCTGTATCTGAACTGGTATTGTTACGGGAGCATTGTGGAAGATAATCTGCTTTCCAATGCCGATTTCCTGGCGATTGTCCGGGCACAGTACAGCGACATTGACAAAATGAGCGATACGGAAAAACTGGATTGCGCCGTCAACGCTTACTTCAATTATCTGATGGGGCGCCAAGGCACCAACGTGTTCGGAACCGAAAACTACCGTAGTCTCAACAGTGCCGCCATCAAAACCTATCTGAAACTGATCGGCACCGATGAAAGCACGCTGTATTCCTCGCTGTCCCTGAGCGTTAAAACGTGGAATTCCGATCAGAACCGGACAGAGACCCTTATGCAGCATGAGTGGAAACTGGTCGGCACGTTCAGCGGGAACTACAACAGCGAACTGATTGTCAGCGATACGTTTGTGACAGAGGCAAGGGAATGGTTCAACGCACATCAGGGCAGTTCCGCCACGCAGACCACCGCACAGCACGAGGACGGCTATTGGGCGTTTGCCATTGCCGCCATGCCAAAAGACAGAGCTGCGGTGGAGAAACTGGTGCGCCTTTCCTATGACGAAACCGGAGATCTGAGGTTCAGCATGCAGAACCAGGTGATGTTTACGCTGGATAACTTCAACAGTTTCATCGAGGTCGGCGCAAAAGTGTTCCTGTATATCGGGATCGGCTTTGCCGTGTTCTCCTCGCTTCTGCTGATGAATTTCATCTCGGTGTCCATCTCCTATAAGAAACGGGAGATCGGTATTCTGCGCGCCGTGGGTGCGCGGTCTTCCGACGTGTTCAAGATTTTCTTCAGCGAGTCGCTGATTATCGCGCTGATCAACTATGCGCTGGCAATTCTTGCGGTGCTTTACACCATCTTCCGGATCAACCGGTGGATGTACAGTGAGGGTATCCGGGTCACGTTGCTGAACTTCGGCGTGCGTCAGTTGGGGCTGATGCTGCTGATCAGCGTGGCGGTGGCGGCGCTTGCCAGCTTCTTACCTGTGTGGCGCATTGCCCGCAAAAAGCCGGTGGACGCGATCAAAAACCGCTGATTTCCCCCAAAAAGCAACCCCTGACAGGGGGTGCCGCACCCGCGGCACTCCCTGTTTTTGTATTATATATACAGTTTTCGGGGGGAAGTGCCATAAAATTTGAGGATTTTGAAGAAAAACAGAGGATTTCGGAGGATTTCAGAGGATTTTTGAGCCTAAATGCGGTCAATTCCGCCCCATTCCGCCCTATTCCGGCAGATTCCGGTTTTTTTGAATTTTTTTTGCAAAACCTATTGCATTTGGGGAAGGTTTCTGTTACAATAGCGCTTGTGATTGGTCGCTTTGCCGGCAAACCCGCAGAAGTAAGGGATTTCCGAGGCTGTTGCGGGGGTGTAAGAGCCATTCCGAAAATTTATATTTCAAAGGAGTATTTATGCGGAATGAACAACAAGCTGATCGAACTGAGGTCCATCAGTAAATCCTTCGATGGCGAGACCGTCCTTGCAGGGATTGATCTTGACATCCACGACAAAGAGTTTGTCACCCTGCTCGGTCCCTCCGGGTGCGGAAAAACAACAACCCTTCGGATTATCGCCGGGTTTGAAACGCCCGACACCGGGGACGTGTTTTTCGATGCCAAACGCATCAATGACCTGCCGCCCTATCGCAGGCAGATCAACACTGTTTTCCAGCGGTACGCCCTTTTCCCGCACCTCAACGTGTATGACAACGTGGCATTCGGGCTTCGTCTGCAAAAGATGAAGGAGGAAGACATCAAAGGTCGCGTGCGCGAAATGCTGGAGATGATCGGGCTTCGCGGGTTTGAGGCAAGAATGCCCACCACACTTTCCGGCGGGCAGCAACAGCGCGTGGCAATCGCCCGTGCGCTGGTCAACCAGCCCCGCGTTCTGCTGCTGGATGAGCCGCTTGGTGCCCTTGACCTCAAGCTGCGCAAGGATATGCAGAACGAACTGAAACGGATTCAGAAAGCGACCGGAATCACCTTTATTTACGTCACGCACGACCAGGAGGAAGCCCTTTCGATGTCGGATACCGTGGTGGTGATGGCGGACGGTAAAATTCAGCAGATCGGCACCCCGACCGATATTTACAATGAGCCGGTGAACGCCTTTGTGGCGGATTTCATCGGGGAATCCAATATTCTGGACGGCGTGATGCCCGAGGACTGTCGCGCGCGCTTTGCCGGGCAGACCTTTACCTGTGTGGACGCGGGCTTTTCCAAAAACGAGCCGGTGGATATTGTCATCCGCCCGGAGGACGTGGACGTGGTGAGCCCGGAGAAGGGAATGCTGAAAGGCACTGTGACCTCCGTCACGTTCAAAGGCGATTATTATGAGATTATCGTGGACGTGAAAGGCTTCAAATGGATGATTGAAACCTCCGACTATGTGGCGCCCGACGCCAATATCGGGTTGCATATTGAGCCGGACGCTATCCACGTGATGAAAAAGTCGGAGTACTCCGGCAAATTCGGCGACTATTCTACCTTCTCCGAGGAGATGGACACCCTGTCTGACCCTGACGCGGAGGTGGAAGAGGAATGAAACGGAAACTCTCTTTCTTAGAGCGGTTTGCCACCGTGCCGCACGTGGTGTGGTCCGTGCTGTTTATCGTCGGACCCTTGCTGTTTGTGCTCTGGTATGCGTTTACCGACACCAAGGGGGAGTTTACGTTCTCCAACATCTCGCTTCTGTCTTCCTATTCGCATATCTTTTTCCTTTCGATCTGCTTTGCGCTGGTGGCAACCGCTATCTGCCTGCTGATCGGGTACCCCCTTGCCTTTGTGATGTCCCGCGCGAAACCCTCGGTGCAGAAGATTCTGATGATTCTTCTGATGCTGCCGATGTGGATCAGCCTCCTTATCCGCACTTATTCGCTCATGACCCTGCTTGACAACGGCGGGCTTGTCAATTCGTTGCTCAATAAACTGGGGCTGGATTCGGTCACTATGATCGGTACCGGCGGTGCCGTGATTCTCGGGATGGTGTACGATTTTCTGCCTTATATGGTACTGCCGATTTACACCTCGATGACCAAGCTGGATAACCGGTATCTGGAGGCGGCGGCTGACCTTGGCTGCACGCCGGTCACCACCCTTTTCAAAGTGGTGCTTCCGCTGACGGTGCCCGGTATCATTTCGGGTGTTACGATGGTCTTTGTGCCCTCCATTTCCACGTTCTACATCTCGCAGAAACTGGGCGGCGGCAACTTTGATCTGATCGGTGACACCATCGAGCGGCAGTTTAAGATGAGCACCTCCACCTACCACGTGGGTGCGGCGCTCTCGCTGGTGATGATGATTCTGATTCTCATTTCCGTGGCAGTGATGAACCGCTTCTCCGATGCGGAAGAAGAGGAGGGGATGACGGTATGAAAGTGCTCTCCAAAATCTATATGTGGGTGATTTTTGCCCTCTTGTATGCCCCGATTTTCGTGGTGGTGATTTTTTCCTTCAACGAGGGCGGTTCGCTTGCCGCGTTCACCGGGTTTTCTTTCAAATGGTATGGGGAACTCTTCCGCGACAGCGTGGCGCTGGATTCGCTGAAAAACTCGCTCCTGCTGGCGCTTTCCTCTGCGTTTATCGCGACCGTAATCGGGCTTTTTGCGGCACTGGGGCTGGATCGGATGCGCAACCGCTACCTCAAAGCCGCCATCCACGCCGTGACCGACATCCCGATGATGAACCCCGACATCGTGACCGGCGTTTCCATGATGTTGCTTTTTGTGGCGCTGGGCGGCGCAATCAAATTCCTGAACCCCGGGCGCGTGGCGATGCTGATCGCGCACGTAACGTTCAGCCTGCCTTACGTCATTCTTTCCATCCTGCCGCGTTTCAAGCAGTTTGACCACTCGTTGACCGAGGCGGCGCTGGACCTCGGCTGCACGCCGGCGCAGAGCTTCTTCAAGGTGGAACTGCCGGCAATCATCCCCGGCATTATCTCCGGGTTTGTGATGGGCTTTACGCTCTCGCTGGATGACTTTGTAATCAGCCACTTTGTCAGCTCCCCCGATTTCAAGACCCTGCCGCTGTATATCTACAATCAGACCGCGCATAACGTGAAATTCAGTATGTACGCGCTCTGCACGCTCATTATCGTGACCATCTTCTGCCTGTTGCTGGCGGTTAACCTTCTCGGAAACGCCGGGGAGAGAAAAAAGAAAAAGGAGGTCATGGGCAAATGAAACGCTTTTTGGCAATTCTTTTTCTTGTGGTGCTGTGCGCCCCGATGACGTTCCTTTTTTCCTCCTGCGGGGAAGGCGGCTCCGGCGATGTCAAGACCCTGTACGTGTATAACTGGGGCGAGTATATCTCTGACGGCAGTGAAGGGAGCTATGACACCAATGCGGAGTTTGAAAAATGGTACGAAAAAACCTATGGCGAAAAGGTAAAGGTCAATTATTCCACCTACGCCTCCAATGAGGATATGTACGCCAAACTCAGCGCGGGCGCGGCGGCGTATGACGTGGTCATCCCCTCCGACTATATGATCGCACGGATGATTACCGAGGGAATGCTGCGCAAAATCAATAAAGAAAACGTGCCGAATCTGGAATATGTCAACCTGGAAATGCTGTTCGGTGACGATGACCCCTATTATGACCCCACCAATGAGTATTCGGTGCCCTATACCTACGGCACGGTCGGTATCATTTACAATACCACGCGCGTGAGCGAGGAGGACATCGGATCGTGGGATCTGATGTGGAACGAAAAGTACAAAGGCGATATTCTTCAATTCAATAACTCGCGTGACGCGTTTATGACCGCCCAGCTGCTGTTGGGGTACAGCGTGAACAGCGAAAATGACGAGGAATGGGTCGCCGCGCTGAACAAACTTCTTGAACAAAAGGAGATTGTGCAGGGCTACGTGATGGATGAAATCTTCAATAAAATGGAGAACGGCTCTGCCGCCATTTCCGCCTACTACGCGGGGGATTTCTTTACCATGTACGGCGATAATGAGGATCTGGCGTTCTTCTACCCGAAGGAGGGCACCAACATCTACGTGGACGCCATGTGCATCCCCACGTGCAGTCAGAACCCGGAACTGGCGGAGCGGTATATCAACTTTATGCTCTCCGAGGACGCGGCAATCGCCAACGCGGAGTACATCTGCTACGCCTCCCCCAACCGGCTGGTGTATGAAAACGAAGAGTACATTGCCGCGATGGAGGAACTGCACGAGGACGCGATGAGCATCCTTTACAACGACATTTTTAACATCAAGACCGAGTATTACTATAACCTCTCGCCCGAGCAGCTGGAACGCGTGAACGAGCTGTGGGAGGAGCTGAAGATCGAAAGCCCGATCAGCACCTCCATCATTGTGCTGGCGGCAGCGATCGTGGCGGCACTGGTCGCGTTTCTGGTGTTCTTTGCCCTGCGAAAGCGGCGAAGAAAGAAACTGGTGCGCGAACTCTGGAACGAGACTGCGTAATATCAAACCCCGCGGCAATTTGCCGCGGGGTTTCTCTTCCTCGTCTCATGTGACGGGGTTGATGTTTGCGGTGCTTTCTCTTTTTTGCCGCCTCGGTGCAGAGCAGGTGGGAAAACAGGGTCACGACAGCGAGTAAAAGGTCAAACGGCAAAGGCTCCCCCACATTGCAGGGGAGCCTTTGCCGCACTTTTGCCGGGTGCGGATACAAAAGCGTTTACGGCACGGTTAAAAGCGGCCGGCGGCGCGAGGGCGGAAAAACGGTTTACAGGATTTCCGTCCCCGCAAACACAACGGCACGGATTGTTTTGCCTGACGGAGAAAGAATTGTTACGGTGGGTGAATATGAATTTACGGTCCCGGAGAACAGTCATCGATAACCCTTTGTTTCAGACACCCCGGGCAACGACAAGAATGATCTCTCAAAAAAACAGCAAACAGCCCCGGGATTCATCATCCCGCGGCTGTTTGCTGTTTTCCTGTATATCCGGTGTTCCTCAATGTAATCTGAAGTCCGAGATTTCGATTTCTGCGGCTTTTAACCCCATTTTCAAAACCAATTCCGAAAATTTTTTTGCACTGATCGGATAATTTCCTTCTATCCATGCGCCGAGAAGTCCGATCACACCGCTGACGATAAAAACATATTCGTACTTTGCAAGCAACGGATTGTTTGACTGCGATTCAACGTGATATTTCCGGAGAACCGCTTCAATCAGTCTTCGGTTGAAAGCTCTGTTGTCCGATTGCAGAATCAGAATATGGAACATCCGGTCATTATCCTTGACGTATGTAAAAAAGGACTCCAGTATAGCAACAAATTGCTCATCGGAAGTGATTTCATTCGGCATTTCCGACAAAACGGGGATTTGCTCCATCAGATCGTTTTCTATGTCCTGTCGCAATGTGATGGGGTCTTCATAGTACATATAAAAAGTGGAACGGTTGACGTCTGCCTTCCGGCATATGTCCGTGACGGAAATTTTCTCGGAAGGGTTGGTTTCCAAAAGCTCAAGATAGGCGTCCTTGATCAGTTTTTTCGTCATACGCACGCGTCTGTTATCTGCCAATTTTGCATCGTCTCCTCTGTTCATAAATTATTTGCTTTTGATTTTGTCGGATTTCCGACACTTTCACTTCGTATTGTTGAAAACATATCGTTTTGGATAATACTGACTGTTGACTTTCCGACAATGTGTTGTTATAATTATAATACAAAGAAACGGATTTGTCAACAGACAATCGGAAAATTACGAAAGAATCCCTGAATGAAGGAGGTGCTTTTATGGCTTATTTATCTTTATCCGATGTAAAAAAAGAATATCATACCGGCTCCCTCACCGTGCCCGCACTTGAAGACGTATCCTTTGATCTGAACGAAGGAGAATTTGTTGTTATTCTCGGCGCGTCCGGAGCCGGAAAAACCACGCTTCTGAATTTGCTCGGAGGGATGGATACTGCGACGGACGGAAAAATTGAACTTGACGGCAACAATATCGCCGCATACGGCAAACGAGACCTGACATTATATCGCCGCCGTGATGTGGGGTTTGTGTTTCAGTTTTATAATCTGATGCCCAATCTGACAGCCCTTGAAAATGTAGAGATCGCCGTTGAAATCTGTGAAAACCATCTGGATCCGAAGCGCGTTCTTGAATCGGTGGGGCTTGCGGACAGGCTGAACAATTTTCCGGCGGAACTTTCCGGGGGAGAGCAGCAAAGGGTATCGATTGCCCGTGCCGTTGCGAAGAATCCCAAGCTGATTCTGTGTGACGAGCCGACGGGCGCATTGGATTATGTGACCGGCAAGAAAATTCTGAAATTGTTGCATACCTTGTCCCGCGAGCAAGGAAAGCTTGTCGTCGTTGTGACGCATAACGCCGCCCTGAAAGATATGGCAGATAAGGTGATCCGCATCAAAAGCGGCAGAATCGAGCGGGTGGAAGTCAATGCGACCCCGATCCCGGTGGAGGCGATTGAGTGGTGAAGACCTATTTCAAAACCGTGCGGAGAATGTTCCGTCATCACCTGATCCGGCTGCTTTCCCTGATAGGGGTTATTCTGATCTCCATCGGGTTTATTTCGGGAATCGGTTCGCCGACCGACATGATACAGGACAGTATAGAAAATTACTACCGGGATCGGAATGTCAGTGATTTTATCGTCAAAAGCAAGTCGGGCAGTTTTACGGACGACCAAATTTCCGCGGTCAGGGCGCGATACGGCAAAAAAAATGTGAATACGGGTCTGTCCGTCGATATTCAAACCTCAGAAAAGCGCTCCCTGCGGCTGTACTTTTTGGATTTTGATGCATGGGACATCAATGTCCCGGAGCTTGTCGACGGCGAAAAGGTAACCGGTGATGAGAGCAACTGCGTTTATGCAGAGATTTCCGACAACGTGATCAAAGGATATGCCGTTGGTGAAACCGTGGAAATCGACCTTGGAAAAGCGTTGAACCTGCCGATGGAATATAAAATCTCCGTGACCGTAAAAGGAATCGTCAAAAGCCCGCTCACCTTCGGAAAGGACGGAGAGCCGAGCTATAACAACCCGGAGGGAACCGAAATCCCCGACAACATGGTGAAACTCGGAAAACTTGATCTTCTCGAAAATGTTCTGTATTGTCCGTCCTCCCTCCTGCCGGTACAGGTAAAAGGGGATTTATACATCACGGAGGAGGACAGAAATCTGTTTGCTTCGTTTTCGGACGGTTACAGGGCGTATGTGGAGAAAGAAAAATCCGAATTGACCGCATTGCTCGGCGACGATATTGAAATCATCACGCTGTACGATAATTACAGTTTCAAGTCGGTTCTGTCCAGCGCGGACAAAGTGCGCGGCATCGGCAATATTCTGATGATGATATTTATCGCCGTCTCGCTGCTTGTTGTCCTCTCGTCTATGATGCGGTTGATGGAGGAAGAACGCGCACAGATTGCCTGTCTGAAAACACTGGGGTATTCTTCCTTCAGTATTGTTGTGCGGTACCTTCTGTTTGCCTTGGTCGCGCTTCTTGCCGGCGGAGGCGGAGGATTTTTCGTCGGCTACGGTGTTTCCTGGTTGATTTGTTATGTGTTCGGTTACGGTCATGATATGCCGCCGATTTCGGTTGTGGTGAATCCAAGCTATTATTTTCTGTCGGTCGGTACGATTGCTGCCATCACATTAACTGCGATTTTCATTCTCGGTATGCGCATAACCGGTGATACCCCTGCCAACCTGTTGAGACCTAAGCCGCCTAAAAAAGGGAAACGGGTGTTTTTGGAGAATATCCCGTTTCTCTGGAATCGGTTGGCTTTCAAATATAAGTCCTCGCTGCGTAATGTCCTGCGTTACAAAATGCGGTTCTTCATGATGCTGGTATCGGTTGCCGTATCTGCCGGACTGGTTTTTGCCGGGCTGGCGCTCCTCGATATGTGCCTGTTTGATGATTTCGGCTCTCCCTCGATTATCGGAATTTCCGTAGTGGTCGTTGCCTTCGCCGGACTTCTGACCGCAGTCGTTATCAATACCCTGACAACGATCAATATCAGTGAGCGGA
>URMC01000054.1 GCA_900548735.1 uncultured Eubacteriales bacterium
GCCGGGTGTTGCACCGGGCAGTAGTCATATATCTCATATTCTTTCGGTACAACCACGATACCGCCGGGGTGCTGACCGGTGGAACGTTTGACACCTACGCAACGGAGCGACAGTCGGTTCATTTCCGCTTTCGGCAAGGTAATCCCCTTTTCCTCCGCGTATTTCAGCACAAAGCCGTAGGCGGTCTTGTCTGCCAGCGTGCCGATGGTGCCGGCGCGGAACACGTTTTCCGCCCCGAACAGTTCCTCGGTGTACTTATGCACTCTGCCCTGCACTTCGCCCGAGAAGTTCAGGTCAATATCCGGCGATTTGTCGCCGTGAAACCCGAGGAATGTCTCAAACGGGATGTCATGCCCGTCACCGATCAGCTTGGTGCCGCATTTGGGGCAGTTTTTATCCGGCAGGTCAAAGCCGGAGCCGACCTCCGGGTGATCAAACTCCGAATATTGGCATTTGGGGCAATAATAATGCGGTACAAGCGGATTTACTTCCGAAATCCCCGCCATAGAGGCAACGAAAGAGGAGCCGACCGACCCGCGTGAGCCGACAAGATACCCTTGACTCTCGCTGTACCACACCAGCTTTTGGGCAATCATATACAGCACGGCAAAGCCGTTTTTGATGATGGAAGTCAACTCTTTTTCCAGTCTTGCCGCCACGATTTCGGGGAGCGGGTCGCCGTACAGCGATTTGGCACGCTCATAGCAGATGCGTTGCAGGTCTTCCTCCGCGCCGTCCATATGCGGGGTGAACGTGCCTTTTGGGAACGGGCGGATGTCGTTTGCCACGCTGTCGGCAATGGCGTTGGTGTTGGTTACTACCACTTCAAAGGCTTTTTCCTCACCGAGATAGGCAAATTCCTCCAGCATTTCCTCGGTGGTGCGATAATAAATTTTGGTTTCATGATCCTCGTTCTTGAATTTCACGCTGACCATCACGCGGCGGAAAATTTCGTCCTCTTCGTCCAGAAAATGTGCGTCACAGGTTGCCACCACGGGGATATTCAGTTTTTCGCCCAGCGCCACCACGCGGCGGTTGAGGTTGCGCAAATCCTCATCGGAAGAAAACGTCCCCTCCGCAATCATAAACCGGTTATTGGAAATCGGCTGAATTTCCAGATAATCATAAAAAGAAGCAATTTCCTCAATCTCGTTTTCGGGCTTGTTGTCGATAATGGCTTGCATCAACTCGCCTGCCACGCACGCGGAGCCGATAATCAGCCCGTCGCGGTGTTTTTCCAGCACGGTTTTGGGGATTCGGGGGAATCTGCGATAGTAGTCCAGATAACTGTAAGAAACCAGTTTATAGAGGTTTTTCAGCCCCTCTTTGTTCTTTGCAAGAATGATCTGGTGATAGGTGGGCAGGCTCAGCGGGTCGGCAGATGTACTCATTTCCGCATTCAGCTCCCTGAAATTGCGGATTTCCAGCGCGTGGATTTTTTCTACCATGCGGAAGAAAATAAGCGAAAGCATTTCCGCGTCATCACAGGCGCGGTGATGATTGAAATCTCCAAGCCCGTAGTATTTTGCCACCACGTCCAACTTGTGAGATTTGAGGTCTTTATTCAGGAATCGGGAAAGGGCAACCGTATCCAGATACGGGTTGGAGAACGGAATGTTCCGTTTCTTTGCTGCCTCCCGCAAAAAGCCGATATCAAAGTCCGCGTTGTGTGCAATCATCAGCCGATTGCCGACAAAGGCGAGAAATTCGGGCAATACTTCCCCGATTTTTCGTGCGTCCTTTACCATATCGTCGGTAATGGAGGTCAGTTTAACGACCTCCTCCGGGATCGGCATTTCCGGGTTGACGAAAGTGTTATAGCGCTCTATGACCTCACCGTTTTTCACCAGCACCGCGCCGATTTCGGTGATGGCGCAGGTGGCGGCGTATTTACCGGTGGTCTCCAAGTCGAAAACGATAAATTCATCTTCAAAATCGCCGGCGTACTCTCCGTATACGGCGCTTGCCGTATCGTTGACAAAATACGCTTCCATGCCGTAAATGACCTTTTGACCGATTTTTTCGGAGGCGAGCATGGCGTCCTGAAAGCCTTGCACGTTCCCGTGGTCGGTAATGGCAACGGCGGGGTGCCCCCAGGCATTTGCGGTCTTCACGGCGACATCCGGGGGGATGAGCGCGTCCAGGTTGGACATGGTGGTATGCAGGTGCAACTCCACGCGCTTCCTTTCGGCGTTGTCTTTCCGGCGGATGCGCTTAATCAGCGCCATGTCGGAATAATAGAACGTCACATCCACATCCGGCACGTCCTTGTGCATATCGTGCTTGATGTATCCGCGCGCCGCAATGCAGGTGCCGTTTGGAATCTTTTCGGCAAGCGCTTTGGCATCCTCTCTTGTAAGCCCGAATTTTTTCACCTGAATAGAGGAATTCCAGTCTGTCACGCCAAAGGAAACATTAACCTTATCGCCGGAGCGCGCGTCCTCTGCTGTGTAGCCGAACACCTCGCCGATGATGGTCACGTTCCTTGCCGGGTGATCCAGATGTGCAAGCGGGATCGGCTGAATGGGAAAGGTACTGCCGATAAAATATTCCGGCGCGCTGATGTCAAAGCGCATATTGCCGATACGGCAGATACCGTCCTTAATCTCCGCATCCCCGACCTCGCCGAGAAGCGACATGGTGCGCTTGCGCACCGGGGCGTCCGGGTCCACGGGCGCCGCTGTGGCGGCGCCTGACGACTCACTGCCGCCCAGCGTGAAGTTATGCGGCTCGCTTTCATAGCGCGCAATGCTCTCCCGCGCCTGTTTTTCAAGGTCCGCCAGCTCTGCCGCGCTGCAACCGAACTGATAGTCCGCCGCCAGCGCCGCGGAATGGCGGATTTTGACCGGGATATTCAGCCCGAATTCGCTTTGCAGAATCCCGGACATGACTTCCGGCGTTTTGCCGCTTTCCATGAGGGAAATTCCCTCCTCCACATACGGCAGGTCAATCAGCAGTGTGCCGTTTTCCAGGTGTGCCTCATAGGAATGGAAAAAGCCGCGCGCCACAATGCCGATCCGTTCGGTCTCGGCAATCAGTTCCGGAATGTAACTCTCGCCAAACAACGACGCCGGATAGTGCGGCAGAATGCGCACCATATTCAACTCATACGCTTTGGCAATGCCCGCTTCCACGGCGTAAAGGGCGGATTTCCGGAGAATCTCCGGGAAAGCCGCCCGCACTTCGATGATCCGCCGCTCTTTGTCGGCGCGAAGCGAAATATCGCTTGCCGCAAGCAACCACTCCGCGGTGGCGTCATCCGGCTGATATTTCGCGAATATTTGCAATAAATTTTTCCCCGCCATTGTTCTCTTTGGCGGGTGCCCCCGCCGCTATTCCTTTTCTTTGATTTTCCGGATCTCCGCAATCAGGCAGGAGATTACATCCTCTTCCGGCAGTTTCCGGATGATTTGCCCTTTGCGGATAAGCAACGCTTCCCC
Organism: uncultured Eubacteriales bacterium; assembly: GCA_900548735.1. Classification (GTDB taxonomy): domain Bacteria; phylum Bacillota; class Clostridia; order Oscillospirales; family CAG-272; genus Firm-07. Next base: position 3,441 of record URMC01000054.1, read on the forward strand.
TTTGCCGCCGCAGATCCCGATGTCGGCTTCCGCCGCCTCGCCGGGGCCGTTGACCGGGCAACCCATCAGCGCCACACGCAAAGGGAGAGACAAAAGCCCCTCTTTTTCCGCCGCCGCGCGAAAACGTGCAGCAAGGTCGATCAGGTCAATTTTTGTGCGCCCGCAGGTGGGGCAACTGATAATATCCATCCCGCACTGCCCGTCAACGGCAAGCGCGGTAAGGATATCTCTTGCCGCGGAAACCTCTGCCACAGGGTCGTCCGTCAGCGACACGCGCAAGGTGTCCCCGATGCCGTCACAAAGCAGCGCCCCAATGCCGATTGCGCTTTTCAGGCGCGCCGCTTCCCCTCCGCCGGCTTCGGTAACGCCAAGGTGGATGGGATACGGAATTCTAGCGGCAAGTTGGCGGTTTGCCGCAATCATGCTTTCCACCGTGGAGGTTTTCAGCGAAATTACAATATCGGTGAAATCCTCCGCTTCCAGGAGGGCGATGTGTTCCATAGCGCTCTCGACCAGCGCCCCCGGCACCGGCGCGCCGTATTTGGCGCGGATAGCGGGTTGAAGCGAGCCGCCATTGACCCCCACGCGAATGGGAATCCCTTTTGCCGCGCACGCGCGACAGACCGCGCGCACGTTTTCGCGCCCACCGATGTTGCCGGGGTTGATACGAATTTTATCCGCTCCCGCCTCCACCGCGGCAAGCGCGAGACGATAATCAAAATGAATGTCCGCAACCAAAGGAAAATCCGGCTCCGCTTCTTTCACTTTGCCGAAAACGGTTGCCGCTTCCCTGTCCGGTACGGTCAGGCGCACCAGATCACACCCGGCAAGCCGAAGCGCCCTGACCTGAGAAAGCGTTGCCGCAAGATCATGCGGGTCGGTATTGGTCATGGACTGCACGGCGATCGGGGCGTCGCCGCCGATTGCCACATTGCCGGCGTATACTTTTTTCGCCTTGCGGCGAAGTTTGTTATAATTCATCGTCGGAACAACCCCGCAATATCCTTACAGGTCACCAGAATAATAATACCGAATAAAATCAGCAGTCCTGCAAAATGAATATATCCCTCAATGTTTTTGTTGACCGGCTTTCTGGTTACCGCCTCCACCAGCAAAAACAAGAGTCTGCCCCCGTCCAGCGCCGGAATCGGCAGAATATTGAATACACCGAGGTTGACCGAAATCACCGTAACGAGATAAAGAAACGTGGAAAAGCCGCTTTTGGCCGCGTTGCCGAGTTCTTTGGTAATACCGATAGGACCCGAAACCGCCTTAAAGCCATAACGCCCGCGCAACAGGTCTTTGATCTGATCCACAATCATTTTGACTGTTGAAAGCGAGCGGAAGAAACTGTGTTTGACAATGTTGCCGAAAGTCCGCTTTTCGGCATACACGCGGAAGTCCGGCGTGCCGAAATTCACGCCTTCGGTGGTCATACCGGGGAAAACAACGCCCTCCAACACGATCTTCTCGCCGTTTCTTTTCACGGTCAGGTCAATCGGTTTGTCGCCCTGATTCATAATTTCATACACAACCTCATTGCCGGTGTGTACGCTGGTATGCCCTACCTTGATGATCTGATCGCCGGCCTGAAGCCCGTAAGAAGGGCTGGTTGCGTGAAACTCCTCGGTGGTTTCGGTTTTCTCGGTATTGACAAACTCCCCTACCGTATTGGAGGCAAGATTGCCGGAAATCAGCACCAGAAGGGTCATCAGCAAAAAGCCGAGCAGGATGTTCATCAAAGGTCCCGCAATGACGATCAGGATCCGCTGCCAGACTTTTTTGTTGCCGAACGCTTCCGGCGAGTCGGATTCTTCATCCTCCCCCACCATGCTGACGTACCCGCCGATGGGGAGGGCGCGGATAGAATAATCGGTGTCGTATTTTTTCCCCTTTTTGGAGAAGATTTTCGGTCCCATCCCGATGGAAAACTCGTGAATGCCGACCCCGAACGCGCGGGCGCAAAGATAATGCCCCAGTTCGTGAATCATCACCAGCAGTCCGAAAACGAACAGCGCCAGCAGAATATAGAGAAAAGTCATAATTTCTCCTTTCAGATCATGGAAATTGCGCGCTCCCGCGCGATGCGGTCAACCTCCAAAAGTTCCTCCGGCGTCTTTGCGGATTTGGCAAAAGCGCATTGCGCGCAAACCTCTGCTACCAACTCCGAAATCCGCAAAAATCCGATTTTTTCTTTCAGAAATGCGTCCACTGCAATCTCATCGGAGGCATTGAGCACCGCCGGCATGCCGCCACCCGCCGAGAACATTTCTCCGGCAAGGTCGAGCAGAGGAAAGGTTTCTCTGTCCGGTGCGGCAAAGGTCATCTTGCCGGCAGAAATCAGATCCAGCTCCGGGATGACCGCGTCACACCGTTCCGGCGCGGTCAGTGCATACTGCACACACAGCCGCATGTCCGGCACGGAGAGTTGGGCGATGATACTGTTATCAATATATTCCACCATGGAATGAATCATACTTTCTCGGTGAATCACAACGTCAATCTTCTCTGCCGGAACCGAGAACAGATGTGCCGCCTCAATCACCTCAAAGCCCTTGTTCATCATCGTGGCGGAATCCACGGTGATTTTTGCGCCCATCTGCCAGGTGGGGTGCGCCAGTGTCTCTTTTACGGTAACATTTTCAAGTTCCGCCCGCGTTTTTCCAAAAAAGGGACCGCCGGAGGCAGTGAGTATCAGCTTTTTGATCTCTTTGTGCTCCCCTGCACGCAAGGACTGGAAAATAGCGGAGTGTTCACTGTCCACAGGCGTGATACGCCTGCCGTTTGCCTTGGCGCACGCCAGCACAGGCGCGCCGGCAATCACCAGCGACTCTTTGTTGGCAAGCGCCAGATCTTTGCCGGATTCCAGCGCCGCAAGGGACGGAAGAAGCCCCGCCTTGCCGAGAATGGCATTGACGGCAAAATCCGCTTCGGTCTCCCGGATCATTTCAAGCACGCCGTTCTCACCGCCAAATACGCGGATGTCGGTATCGGCAAGCGCTGTCCGCAATCTCTCTGCCGCCCCGGCGTCTGCCATGGCAACCGCCTTCGGGTGAAGCAGGCGCGCCTGCTCCTCCGCTTTTTTATCGTTACGGTTTGCCGCCAGCCCCAAAACAGGATAGCCGGAACGCACCGCAACGTCTATTGCCTGCTCCCCGACCGAGCCAGTGGAGCCGAGTATCAGTAATTTCTTTTGCATTATGCCACCACAAAGAATGGGAAAAACGTGTTGATGGCGCAGATTGCCACCGTCACAGCAATGCTGGAATCAAAACGATCCAAAAGCCCGCCGTGCCCCGGTAACATTTTGCCGAAATCCTTGATGCCGTATTCCCGCTTGATCGCGGACATGACCAGATCCCCGATCTGAGAAACCACAGGGATCAGAATTCCGCCGATGGCGAGAACCGGATAGTTCGGCGTTGCGCCAAAGACTTTGGATACCACCAAACCGTAGATCACCACGCCCAGCGTGCCGAAAATCACGCCGCCGATGGCGCCCTCCACGGTTTTCTTGGGGCTGACCTCCGGGATGAGTTTATGCTTGCCGAACAGACGCCCGCAGAAATAGGCAAAAGTATCCGTGACCCAGGAGAAAACGAAAGGCATTAAAAAGAGAAACCGCCCTGCTTCCCCTTCGTCCCGCAACAGCACTACCGCGGAAAAAGCACCGATGGTATAAACCAGCGTCATAAAGCACAAAGCAATTTTGCCCATTTCTACCTTGCCGAAGTGAAATACGATCATGGCAAACAGGTAAATGGCAAACAGCAGGATGACTAAAATCGCCAGCCGGACATACATCTCCCGCATTTCCCGCAGAACGCGGGCAAGCATCGGGAAAGCAAATGCCAAAATCAGCGAGGGCGCGGTGACCGCGCGGTTTTTATGAAGCTCCACGCAATGAAGCAGCTCCCACGCGCTGACAAGCGAGATCAGCGACATTAAAAGCGGGAAAACATAGTTGAGCGGATTGGTCGGCTCCACGGGGTCGGAAAACCAAAAAAACGGAAAAATACCGGCAATGGCAACCACCGCGGTGATAATGCGTGTCCTCATGCATCCTCCTTGTTAACGCCGCCAAAGCGCCGTTTTCTGTGATAAAAATCTGCAATGGCGGCATCCAGCTCCGCCTTTCCGAAATCCGGCCACAGGACATCGGTAAAATACAGTTCGGCATATGCCGCCTGCCACAAAAGAAAGTTGGACAACCGGAAATCGCCCCCGGTGCGGATAATCAGATCGGGGTCGCTTTCCCCTGCGGTATACAGCGCTGCGGCAAAGTCATTTTCGTCCACAGAGCGGGCGCCGGAGGCAAGCAGGCGGTTACAAGCGTGCACAATCTCATCCCGCCCGCCGTAATTCATGGCGATATTCAGCGTGCGGGTGCGGGTTTTGGTTTTTTCCTCCAGTTTTTCCATGCGGGCGCGCCGCTTTTCGTCAAATGCGGCTTTGTCACCGAGAAAACGGATGCGAAAATCATATTTGTCCATATCCCGCTCGCACTCGTCCATATACTTGTCAAGCAGCTTTAAAATGGAATCTACCTCTTTTTTCGGGCGCTTCCAGTTCTCGGTGGAAAAGGCGTAAAAAGTGGAGGTTTTCAGCCCGATTTCGCGACAGTAATCCAAAATCGCGCGGAAAGCCTTCACGCCGAAGCGGTGCCCTATTTCTCGCGGCATCCCGCGCTTTTTTGCCCATCTGCCGTTTCCGTCCATGATGAACGCGATATGGGTCAGCCGCTCGTCAAGCGGATAAAGTTCGTTTTGCATAGCGTCTCCTGTCAGGCTAAAATAAAGAAATGGGCTGCGACCGCTGTCTCTCGCCCTTGGTGCGGAGCAGGCGGTAACAGCCCGGACGATCAGATTGCCATAACGTCCTTTTGCTTTGCGGCAACGGCGGTATCAATCTGCTTGATCATTTTGTCCGTCAGATCCTGAATGGCTTTCTCGGATGCTTTTTCTTCATCCTCGGTCATTTCACTGTTCTTTTCCATCTTCTTGGCTTGCTCGTTTGCCTCACGCCGGATGTTGCGGATAGCAACCTTGGCTTCCTCGCCGTATTTGGTGACCTGCTTGCAAAGCTCCTTGCGTCGCTCCTCGGTCAACTGCGGGAAAACAAGGCGGATCACAGAGCCGTCATTGTTCGGCGTAATGCCGACATCCGAGGCAAGAATCGCTTTTTCCATCGCTTTGAGAGTGGAGCCGTCATACGGCTTGATCACAAGCGTTCTGGCATCGGCAAGGCGCACGTCCGCCATAGAGGTCAGCGGAGTGGGCGCGCCGTAATATTCAAACGACACACGGTTGAGCACTGCCGCGTTCGCCTGGCTGGCACGGATCGTGTCAAAATTGTAGTCCATCGCGGCGATCGCTTTATCCATCTTGGTTTCTAATTCTTTGGTGTTCAGCTTCATGGTTGTTCCCTCTTTCTTAGCCTGTCAGGCTATGATATATAAATCAACGGTGGAGCTCTGTGCCCACATGTTCACCCATTACAACACGGTAAATATTATTCGGGTCTTTCAGTTCAAATGCGTAACAGCGGATGTTGTTTTCCATGCAGAAGGTTGTGGCGGAAAGATCCAACGCTTTCAGCTCCTTATTCAGAACCTCCTGGTATGTAATCTCATCGTAACGCACGGCGCTGGGATCCTTGCGCGGGTCGGCGTTATATACACCGTCAATATTTTTTGCCATCAGCACAGCGTCCGCACCGATTTCCGCGGCTCTGAGCACCGCGGCGGTGTCCGTGGAGAAATACGGCTGACCCAGCCCACAGGCAAAAATGACGAGTTTGCCCGCGGCAAGCGCCTCATTGGCACCGCGCACCGTAAAGGTTTCGGCATAAGCGGGCATTTCCACGGCGCTCATTACCACGGTATCAATTCCCGCGGTGCGAAATCCGTCCTGCAAAGCAAGTGCGTTGATTGCGGTGGCAAGCATGCCCATATGGTCTGCCTGCGCCCGATCCATCGCCGTGCCCTGCCGCCCGCGCCAAATATTTCCGGCACCGACGATTACGCCGATTTCCACGCCTGCGGCAATGCACTTTTTCAGCACCCCTGCCACCGTGGCGATAAAGTCAAAATTCAGAATTCCTTCTGCCCCGGCGGAAAGTGCCTCCCCCGACAGTTTCAGAAGAATGCGTTTATACTTCGGCTCTGCCATGTGAAACCTCGCTTTATACTTTTTTCCTATTATCTATATTTTACTCTATTTCCGCGCGTTTGTAAAGGGTATTTCGGAAAAATATCTTTCCCGCCGCAGAAAAAAGGCGGTCTGCTGATGTTGCAGACCGCCTTTCGCGTATTCTGACTTATTTGCCGGCGAGTTTTGCGATCTCTTCCGCAAAATTCTCCTCTTTTTTCTGAATGCCTTCGCCCTTTTCGTAAAGCTCAAAGGACACAATCTTGATGCTGCCGCCAAGTTCCTTTTCGGTGTTCTTGGTGTACTGACCAACCGTGATGCTGTCCTCTTTCACGTAAGCCTGCTCCACAAGGCAAACTCTCTCATAGAACTTGCCGAGACGACCGGAAACGATCTTCTCCAGAATGGCATCGGGCTTGTTTGCGTTTTTCGGATCGTTCTTCATCTGTGCGATAAGAACGTTCTTCTCCTCGTTCACAGCCTCAGCGGGCACATCCTCAATATTGACATACTGGGGCGGGTTGCCTGCCGCGATCTGCAGAGCGATATTCTTGGAGTATTCCGCAAAGCCGGGCTTGTTTGCCACGTCGGTATCAAACTTCACGATAACGCCGGTGCTACCGAAGCCGTGGATATAGGTAGAGGTAATGCCCTCCACCACCACAAAGCGGCGGATCTGCAGGTTTTCTTTGATCACCGCGATTTTCTCGATCAGGGCCTTCTGCACGGTTTCGTCGGTGTTCTCATAATTCATCGTCATCAGTTCTTCCACGTTGGCAGGTCTCTTTGCGATGATGGTTTTGAGAAGTCCGGTCACAAATTCTTTGAATGCGTCGCTCTTTGCGGCAAAGTCGGTCTCGGAGTTGACCTCGACCATGGCGGTCACGCCGTTTTCGGTAAGAATGTCTACACGACCCTCGGCGGCAATTCTGCCCGCCTTCTTCTCCGCGGTAGCCATACCCTTTTCACGCAGGATCTTGACAGCCTTTTCCATGTCGCCTTCCGCTTCTACCAGTGCCTTTTTGCAATCCATCATGCCAAGGCCGGTCTGTGCGCGGAGTTCGGCAACGTCTTTTGCGGTAATAGTAGCCATTTGTTTTTCTCCTTTAATTATTCAGCGTCAGCGGTCTTTTCCTCGGCGTTCTCGGCGGGAGCCTCAGCCTCGGTGGTCTGCTCACCCTGCTTGCCCTCGATCACGGCATCGGCAATGACGGAGGAAATCAGCTTGATGGCGCGGATAGCGTCATCGTTGCCGGGGATGATATAGTCTGCATCGTCAGGATCGCAGTTGGTATCCACAATCGCAATCACCGGGATGTGCAGTTTCTTTGCTTCCAGAACAGCGTTGCGCTCCTTGTGGGGGTCAACGATGAACACAGCGGAAGGAAGCGTTTCCATGGTTTTGATACCGCCGTAGCTCTTCTCCAGGTCGAAAATCTCTTTCTGCTTTGCGGCAACTTCCTTCTTCGGCAGAAGATCAAACGTGCCGTCCTCCTGCATCTTGGTCAGGCTGTTCAGGCGCGCGATGGACTTCTTGATGGTCTTGAAGTTGGTCATCATGCCGCCCGGCCAACGGACGTTGACATAGTACATGCCGCAGCGCTCCGCCTCTTCTTTGATGGCGTCTGCAGCCTGTTTTTTGGTACCGATAAAGAGAAGCGAACCGCCGTTTGCGGAAAGGTCACGCACGAAGTTGTACGCTTCCTCAAACTTCTTGACGGTCTTCTGCAGGTCGATGATGTAGATGCCGTTTCTCTCCGTGAAGATGTACTCCTGCATCTTGGGGTTACAGCGTCTGGTGTGGTGTCCGAAATGGACGCCGGCTTCCAGCAACTGCTTGATGGTTACGATAGACATTTCATGTCCTCCTTCGGTTTTTCCACCACAGGGGCACAGGCGTACCGATCCCGGCAACATCTGCCGGAACACCGGGCGAGCCGACTGCCGCTGTGTGCGTAATATTTTGCTGTCACAGACAGGACGCCTGCGCAACAGGAGAATTATACCACACTGCACCCTGCTCCGCAAGAGCAGACTTGAAAAATTTACACTTTATTTACGCTTTCGCCGGCTGCCTGCGCTGCCGAGATCCCAGCCAGATGCCCGGTCGAGAAAGCAATCTGCAGATTGTAGCC
>URMC01000055.1 GCA_900548735.1 uncultured Eubacteriales bacterium
TCCGACCCCTTTGCCATCGGCGTGTTTTTGGAGGCGGAGGGAAAGCGGCTTTATATTACCGGTGACACGCTGTATCACAAAGACATTTTTGCAGAACTGCCGTGCGATATTGACGCGGTTTTTCTGCCTGTCAACGGGGTCGGGAACAATATGAATATGAAAGATGCCGCCGCGTTTGCCGAAAGGTGCGGCGCAAAGGTGGCAATCCCGTTCCATGTCGGGTTGTTTGACGACCTTTCGGGCAGGGATTTTCCGTTTGAACCGAGGATTGTGCCGGAAATCTATCACGAAATCAAACTTTGAATATGAATTTGAATATGAAAAAGAAAAGAGCCGCCGGGGCGGCTCTTTTCTTTCGGTAAAAATTGAAAAAAGGAAAGCGGGAAAAATGAGAAATAATAAGATCGGAAGGAGTTGATCTTATGAAAAAAATCTGCACGGGCTTTTTTTGCTTTGCTTTGACGCTTGGCCTGATTTTACCGACCTTTGCGGCGGGCGGGGAGTATCATTGGTACTGTAAACGGCAAAAAAATCATAAACAGGCGCTCTGCGATTCAGAAATGCGATTTGTGGAGGATCTGGACGGGTATTATATCGACCACCGCCATACCGAAGAGAACGATGACAAGGTGGTCTATCTGACGTTTGACGCGGGATATGAAAACGGAAACGTGGAGAAAATTCTGAATACTTTGCGCGACACCGGAACGCCGGGGGCGTTTTTTATTCTCAGCCATTTTGCCAAAGCCAACCCGGAGCTGGTGCGGCGCATGGCGGCGGAAGGGCATCTTGTCTGCAATCATACGGCAAGCCACAAAAATCTTTCCCATGCGGGAAAGGAGCAGATTGCAGGAGAGCTTTCCGCACTGGAAGCGGCTTGTGAGGAGGCGACCGGTGTAAAGGTGGCACCTTATTTCCGTCCGCCGGAAGGGTGTTTTTCCAAAGAAATGTTGGAAAATGTGAAATCTCTTGGCTATAAGACCGTTTTCTGGAGTTTTGCGTATGCCGATTGGGACAACGGAAAACAACCGGCGCCGGATAAGGCGTTGAAATTGGTGCTGGACAACGTTCACAATGGCGCGGTGCTGTTGCTGCACCCCACTTCCGCCACCAATGCTGCGATTTTAGGGCGTCTGATCGAAGCCCTGAAAGCCGCGGGGTATCGTTTTGGTACTTTGGAGGAACTTTGTCAATGAAGCGCTTTGGTATTTTTTGTGTGATGCTGGCGGCGTGTCTGCTGTTTTGCGCTTTTCCTGCTTCCGCTAAGGCGGAAATTGTGTACCGCCACGTGGGCAACAGTGGAAAAAAGCGGGTGGCGCTGACCTTTGATGACGGTCCGCACCCGAAATACACGCCGCAAATTCTGGATATTTTGGAGGAATACGGCGTTGAGGCAACTTTTTTTGCCGTGGGCACCAATGCCGAAATGTACCCCAAACTCATTTTACGGGAGATTGAGGAGGGGCACGAGGTGGGCAACCACACGTACAACCATTATCACACGCGGAATTTAGACGCGGCAACCTTCCGTCGGGATGTGCTGGCGTGTGACCGGGCACTGGAAAAAATCACCGGAGAAAAGGTGCGTTTGTTTCGCCCGCCGGAAGGTGTGTGCACGGAGGATACCCGCATGTTTTGCGAGGAGGAGGGGTATCGGATTATCCTTTGGAGCGTGGATACCAGAGACTGGGCGCATACCCCGGTGGAAACCATTTATCGCAATGTGATGGAAAACACCAAAAACGGGTCTATTATTCTCATGCACGATTTTATCGGCAAAAACAGCCCGACTCCTGCGGCGCTGAGACAAATTATCCCCAGCTTACAGAAGGCGGGCTTTGAGTTTGTAACGGTCAGTCAGCTGTTGGAGGGTTAGACTCCTCTCCGTCATCGTCTTGCGGGTTGTCAGTGCTGTCGCTTTCTTTCGATTCCGCCGGGGCAACCGGGTCGATCATATAGCGTTTGATATTCGGATACGCCGCATATGCCGCGATGAATCCGGCAAACGAGAGGAAATAGAACAGCGGCAGAATAATGGGGGCGGAAAAACCGACCGAGAGGCAGGGAACGATAATCAGCAGGTTCAGCGCCGCCAAGAGGACAATGCCAAGCAACCCCATTACGTTCCGTTTGATGCCAAGCACCGAGAAAATGAGGGCATTTTTCAGCAGCTTTCTGGTGGAAAGGTCAAAGGTGACCAGCATCAGATAAAGGTAAAAGCGCATCAATGTATAGATTACTATCAGCGCAATCACAAAGACGTAAAGGAAGCCGGAGCCGAGCGAGGACACGTAGTTGCGGAAGTAGAAGAAGTCCACTGCCAGCACCGCGATGATGATAAAATCAAGCAATCCTACGAAAAAGCCTTGTTTGAGGTTTCGCCGGATGGCATAAAAATAGTCGGAGAACAGGAAGCAGGAGTCACCTCTCACAAGGCTTCGCAGGTTGTAGGTTGCCCCCACGTTCTGCCAGCCCCAAGTAAGAGCGGTCAGTGCAATCATTACAATGATGACGATCAGCTTTCCGGTGGTCAGATACGGCACATCCAGCTGGTTGCCAAAAATACCGAGTGCCAGCGCCGTCAGCGGGGATTGATGGATCGTATACGCCCCGTAGAGAGGGGCAAAAAGCGGGTCATAAATCGTAGGCGTGGTTTTCCCGAAAAGGTAGATCAGAACTGCCGCAATCAGCGGCAACACCTGAAAAATCATCATCAGATTGAGTGACAGCAGTTTACCCGCCTTTCGCCCGAAGAGCTTGAAAAAGTACCTTAGTGTCGGGGTGGTGTCCTCCGCTTCGGCATCCGGGCGATCCGTCTGGCGGAAAAAGAACTTCCGCGGTTTCTTTTCTTCCATAAACATCCCTTTCTTTCGGAGATCAGCGGGGGAGCATTTCCTCCGCCCGGGAAAACAAAAACATCAGCAACAGAGAAAGCGCCATGCAAATGGCACACTGCAACAGAAATTGCGCAAACGGTTTGGAGAAAACCAATGAAAAATCCCTTTTCCGGCAGGAAAAGGAAAAACGGCACGCCGCAGATGCGGCAAAGAGAAAAAGGAACAGAGAGAGCGCCAACAGCAAAAAGAGTGCATTCCATTCCAGCATGCCAATGGCATCGGTTTTTACCATTTTGGTGATCCGATGAAAAAACGCCGCATCTGCCCCCGCTTTGATGATGCAAAGTATGGGGAGATATACCCCGCTGATTACGGTAACACCCCCGAAAAGAGCGAGTGCAAGCACAATAAGCTGAAAAAGCCCTGCCATATCCGGATATGGGATCGGCAACCCGCGTCGCACTATCAGCAAAAGCGGTACAAAAGCCGCTGTATAAATCAGAAAATAGCGAAAAAACAGCCGCTCTCCTATGTTTTTTTCGGTTGTCGGAATCACCTGCACTCACCACCTGTCACCTCACTTTATGTAAGGAACAGGGGAGTTATGCGGTATAAAAATAGTATAGCATATTTCCTGTGGGAAATCAATGGCTTTCCTGTGAATAAAAGACCGGGCATACTGCCCGGCCTTTTAAAATTATGCTTCTTTTGGTGTTTCGGTGATTTCCGGAGGTTGTGCGGTATTTCTTAAAAGCACGTATTCCGGTTTTTCTTCACCCCGCACCGCCGCGGCGGTGATCACGACCTCGCCCACGTCTTTTCTGCCGGGGATTTCATACATGGTGCCTAACATCAGGTTTTCCATAATCGCGCGCAATCCGCGGGCTCCGGTGCCGCGTTTCAGTGCTTCTTCGGCAACCGCATCCATCGCGCCATCGGCAAACGAGAGTTTTACGCCGTCCATTTCAAACAGTTTCTGATACTGTTTGACAAGGGAATTGCGAGGCTCGGTCAGGATCCGCACCAGTGCGTTGCGGTCAAGATCGGAAAGCGAAACAATCACCGGGATTCTGCCGACCAGCTCCGGGATCAGCCCGTACTTTACAATATCATGCGGTTGTACATCCTTATAAATGCCGGCTTTCTTTTTCTCCTCTTTTTTGAGGATTTCGCCGCCAAAACCAACGGTCTGGTTGCCTTTGCGCTTTTCGATGATCTTATCAAGCCCTTCAAACGCGCCACCGCAGATGAAAAGAATATTTTTGGTGTTGATCTGAATAAACTCCTGGTTCGGGTGTTTGCGCCCACCCTGAGGGGGGACGTTGGCAACCGTGCCTTCCAGAATTTTCAGCAATGCCTGCTGCACGCCCTCGCCCGAAACATCCCGCGTGATGGAGCGGTTTTCACTCTTGCGGGCAATCTTGTCGATCTCGTCGATATAAATAATACCGCGCTCCGCTAAGGCAATGTCATAGTCCGCCGCCTGAATCAGGCGCAGGAGAATGTTTTCCACATCCTCGCCGACGTAGCCCGCCTCGGTCAGCGTGGTGGCGTCCGCAATGGCAAAAGGAACGCGCAGGGTTTTTGCCAGCGTTTGGGCAAGATAGGTTTTGCCCACACCGGTGGGGCCCAGCAGAAGTACGTTGCTTTTTTGAAGCTCAATCGTTTCTTCGCCCTTGTCAACAGGTGCTTTTTTTCCTTTTTTGCTGTTTTTGGCAGTTTGCTCCGCATACGGCTACCGTCTGCGCAATTTTTGCTTCCTCTTGCCCGATGACGTAGGCATCCAGGCTGTTTTTAATCTGGGAGGGGCGGGGAAGCGTATCCAGCGTAAATCCGGCTTCGGCTTCGTGTTCCGCCGCTTCTTTGGTTTCGCTGATCAGCTCTGCACATGCTTCCGCACAGTAGTCGCAGATATAAACGCCATTGGCAGAAGGAATCAGAAAATTGACCTGATTTTCGTTTCTGCCGCAGAACGAGCAGTAGCGGGAACTGTGCCCACCCTTGTTTTGGGTCGTATTTGCCATGAAATACCTCTTGCAATCGTATTTGAATCAGTTTCTCTTAGCCAGCACTTTGTCAACCAGCCCGTACTGCAGTGCTTCGTCCGCGGTCATAAAGCGATCACGGTCGGTATCGCGGGCAATTTCTTCCACCGTTTTGCCGGTGTTGGCGGCAAGGATTTTATTGAGCGTATCTCTGGTGCGCAAAATCAGGTCAGCCTGAATTTTGATGTCGGAAGCCTGACCTTTCGCGCCGCCGAGAGGCTGGTGAATCATGATCTCGCTGTTTGGCAGTGCCAGACGTTTGCCCTTGGCGCCGGAGGAGAGCAGAAATGCCCCCATGGAAGCCGCCATACCGATACAGATGGTGGAAACATCACACTTGATGTAATTCATCGTGTCGTAAATTGCCATACCGGCTGTGACAGATCCGCCGGGGCTGTTGATATAAAAGGAAATATCTTTATCCGGGTCCTGTGCTTCCAAAAACAGCATCTGCGCCACAACAAGAGACGCGGTAGTGTCATTTACCTCATCGGAGAGAAAGATGATACGGTCATTGAGAAGCCGCGAGAAAATGTCATAAGAGCGCTCGCCGTGCCCGGTCTGTTCCACAACCATGGGGACGAGAGCATTGTTGAAACCACGGTAAAAATCCATCATATTTCTTTCAAAACCTCCGTTTTTCGATTTTTGGGGATAATAGGGGAGAGCCGTGGCAAAATCAAACATTTGTTTGGCTTTGCCACGGCTGACATGGTGGAAAACTTATTGCTGATCCGCGTTCTCGGTGGTTTCTTCGGCTTTTGCTTCGGGCATTGCGTCGGTCACAACGGCGTTGGCTTTTACCAGATCCATTGCTTTTTTGACCTTCATATCGTCCGCAATCGCATCGGTCGGAACGCTTTCTTTGACCTTATCTACCGGCATATTGTATGCGGCGGCAATGCGCTCAATCTCACCGTTGATGTCCTCTTCGGTGGCTTCAATGCCTTCCAGTTCCACAATCTTTTCCAGGGCAAGGCGCGCCTTTACCTGGCGCTCTGCCTGCGGGCGGAACTGCTCACGCATTTTGTCCAGCGTCATGCCGGTGTACTTGAGGTAGGTGTTGAGGTCAAGACCCGACATCCGCAGGCGGTTGTCGTAGTCACGCAGGAAGTTTTCTGCTTCCGCATCATACATCGGGGCAGGGATCTCTGCTTCCATATTGTTGATCAGCGCGTCTACCAGCTGTTCGTCAGCCGCGGCGTTGGCGCTGTCTTCATGTCTCTTCTGAATCTTTGCCTTCAGATCGGCTTTGTATGCATCAAACGTGTCAAATTCGGAAACGTCTTTTGCAAAGTCATCGTCCAACTCCGGCAACTCTACTTTGGTCAGCGCGTGCAGTTTGCACTTGAACACGGCGGGCTTGCCTGCAAGGTCAGCGGCATGATACTCAGTGGGGAAGGTGACGTTTACGTCAAATTCATCGCCGATGTTCTTGCCCACGATCTGATCCTCAAAGCCGGGGATGAAAGTGTTGGAGCCGAGTTTGAGCGCATAATTCTCGCCCTTGCCGCCCTCAAACGCCTTGCCTTCGCAAAAGCCCTCGTAATCGATCACGGCGGTGTCACCCTTTTCAGCGGGGCGACCCATGACTTCGATCTCGCGGGAGTTGCGGTCACGCACGGTGTTGATTTCTTGCTCAACCTCTGCATCCTCTACGGGCGCTACGGTGCGCGTGGCAGTCAGACCTTTGTACTCTTTCAGGGTCACTTCGGGCTTAACGTACACCTTTGCGGAGAGCACCAGCCCGTTATCGTCCAGGGAAACGATGTCAAATTCAGGACTTGCAACCGGAGAAATACCGGATTCCTCAACTGCCTCACTGTAAGCGCCGGGGAGAATGTCGTTAATGGCAGTCTCGTAGAAAACACCCTTGCCGTACATCTTTTCGATCACCGCACGGGGCGCTTTGCCTTTGCGGAAGCCGGGAATGCTCATTTTCTTGCCGTCTTTCAGATAAGCCTTGTTTACGGCCTCATCAAACGTTGCTTTATCAACCGAGAACTGCAGTTCGGTTTTGCTCTTCTCGATCTTTTCCGCTTTGATCAATTTCATTTGTTCTTCCTCCGAATGAAAGTTAAAAATTCACACATCGTATATTTTACCGTTTTCGCGGTTATTTGTCAAGCCTTTTTATCAAAATAAATAATGAAAGGAAAGTGAATTTACTGCGGGAAAATCTTTTTCGGCACAAAATTCAGATAATCCGCGGCGATCAGGTGGTATTCCACTCCCTCAAACACCTCAGATGGCGGCAGGCGGTACATCCCGTGGATGTGCCCGTAAAAACAGCGCCGGATACCGTAAGCCTCTAAAAGATCGGTAATTTCCCGGCAGACCCCGCCGAGAAAGACCGGGGGGAAGTGGAGAAATACCAAAATTTCTTTGCCCGGGTGTTCCTCTGCGAGTTTTTTAGCCGCTTTTAAACTGATTTCCAGCCGCTGTGCCTCCCGGTTACGGATCTTGGCAAAGTCCACCTCTCCGACCGTGTTTTGCTTTTCCTCCTCCATAAACCAGCCTCTCGTGCCGCAAACGATAAAATCCTCTACCGCCATGGCATTGTTATAAAGGAGGGAAAGGGTGGAAAAATTGTTTTCCGCAAAAAACCTGCCGAGCTTTGCGGCGGTTTCCCACCAAAAATCGTGATTGCCTTTGCCGAGCAGTTTTTTGCCGGGCAGGGAATCGAGCAGGGCAAAATCCGCCTTTGCGCCGGCAAGCATCATCCCCCAGGAAATGTCTCCGGGGATGACCACCGTGTCCTCATCCCGGATAACGGCACGCCAGTTTTTGCAGATTTTTTCGGTATAATTTTCCCAACGCGCCCCGAAAACGTCCATCGGGTGATCCGCACCCTCGGACAGGTGCAGGTCGGCAATGGTGAAAAGTGACATAGTTCCTCCTTGGAAAGGGCGGAAGTTTCCGCCACGGGGATAGAGCGCCGCTGCGCGGTACATACTAAAAACATCACCGGAAAAGGAGATGAAAAAAATGAGTGAACATGATCATAAGACCTGTGGCTGTGACCACGTGAATGACGGCATCAACTGCGATGTAAAAAACTGCCATTACCACCAGGGTGACTGCTACTGCACCGCAGACAGAATTGCGGTCGGTCCCAGCTTTGCCACCTCCAGCACCGACACCGTATGCGCTACGTTTAAGCCAAAGAAGGACTGATTTTGCGTTTTTCCCGCGATACAGGGCATTTTGCTCTGTATCGCCCTTTTTCATGCCTTGAAATTACTTTTGGGAAAGGAAGCGCAGTACCGCCTCTCTCATTTCGCTTTTTTCAATCGTTTCCGTGAATCGCACCTGCCGGTTTCCAAGCCCTTTGAGGGGGTACGGAATCTCATTTTTGCTGAGTTCGGCAAGTTGATCCAGCGTTGCCAGCGGATCTGCGGGTTTGTTGCCGGTGAGCGAAAAATACACATCTGCGGCAAATTTGAAAGGGCTTGCAGTGGAGGCGACGACCATTGGCGTGCGGTCGTTTGTTTCCTCCCGGTAGGCGGCCGCGGCATGCAGTGCCACTGCGGTATGCGTATCGGCAAGGTATCCTTTTTCAAAGAACGTTTTGATGGTTTTTGCAGTTTGCGTTTCGTCTGTGAAATACCCGGCAAAATCCTGTCGGATGGCTTGAAGCACCTCCGGGGATACGGTGTATCTGCCGGTTTCGCGCAATTCTTTCATATAGCCGGCCGTTCGCTCCTCACCGGCGGCAAAATAAAGCAGCCGCTCCAGGTTGCTGGAAATCAGGATGTCCATGGAGGGAGACATCGTCAGGTAAAACGCGCGGTTGCGGTCATAGGTGCCGGTGGCGAGAAAATCGGTCAGGATGTTGTTTTTGTTGGAGGCACAGATCAGTTTGCCCAGCGGCACGCCCATTCTCTTTGCCAGATATGCCGCAAAAATGTTGCCGAAGTTGCCAGTCGGCACACAGATATTCATCCGCTCACCGAAATGAAGCACGTCGCGGTTCAACAGGTCGCAGTACGCCGATACATAGTAAACGATCTGTGGCGCCAGCCGCCCCCAGTTGATGGAGTTGGCAGAGGAGAGGATCAGCCCGCGTTTGTTTAATTCTTCGGCAAATTCCCGGTCGGCAAAAATCTCTTTGACGCCGTTTTGCGCGTCGTCAAAGTTGCCGCGAATGGCAGTCACGTTCACGTTTTTTCCTGCTTGGGTCTGCATTTGCAGTTTCTGCACGGGGCTGACGCCGTTTTCCGGGTAGAAAACGGCAATGCGGATGCGGTCAACATCACGGTAGCCCTCCAATGCCGCCTTGCCGGTATCGCCGGAGGTTGCTGCCAGAATCACAATATCACGGGTCTCGCCGGTTTTGACCAGCGCGCGGGAGAACAGGCGCGGCATAATCTGCAACGCCATATCCTTAAAAGCCGCCGTGGGGCCGTGCCACAGTTCCAGCGCATACAGTCCGTCGCCGATGTCTTTGAGCGGCGCGGCGCCGCCGGGGAATGCGCTTTCCGCGTAAACCGCGCGGCAGTCGGCAAGCAGTTCATCTTTGGTATAATCGGTGAGAAATTTGCCGAGAATCTCTGCCGCTCTTTCCGGGTAATCCATTTTTGCAAGCGAGAGAATTTCCGCTTTTGACAGTGTCGGGATTTCGGTCGGCACAAACAGCCCGCCGTCGGGCGCAAGCCCCTCTTTAATGGCGTGTGCCGCGCTGACCGCGCGTTTTTGCGGATTTCTGGTGCTGATGAAGTTCATAGTATTCTCCTTGTTTATAAATTATAAAATAGTTTTAATAATTCTTTTTGCGTTGCCGGAAAAGAAACGATCCGCCTCATCTTCCGAAAAGCCCTGTTTTTTCATTTCCGTGTAAAGGCGCGGCATATCTTCCATTCCGCAAACGCCGCGCGGCAGAGAGTCCACTCCGTCAAAATCGGTGCCAAGGGCGGGCAATTCCTGTCCTCCCGCCAGATAAAGATGGCGCAAATGCCGAAAAATGTCGGAAAAATCGGCGTCCCCTCGCCGGCGCAAAAAGGGCGGATAAAGATTTAACCCCACCACGCCGCCGCTCTCGGCAATTTCCCGAATCTGCGCGTCGGTCAGGTTTCTGGTATGCGGGCAAAGCGCGGCGGCGCAGGAGTGTGTGGCGATCAGCGGCAGTCCTGAGGCTTTGGCGATCTCCCGGATGTCGGAAAAAGATTGCGGCGAGGCGTGCGACACATCGGGCAAAATCCGAAGTGCCGCCATTGTCGCTACCGCGCGTTTGCCGAAATCGGTGAGCCCCACGGCGGTATCGTGCGCACCGCCGATACAGGAAACGCCGCGCCAGAGCGGCGTGATAATGCGCACCCCGCGGGAGTGCAGGAGGGCAATGCGTTCCGGTTTCCCGTCCAGAATCCGCGCGTCCTCCACGGTAAGCAAAAACGCGCGTTTGCCTGCTTCCCACGCTGCCTGAAACTCTGTCGCGGAGCGGATCAGCGTTGCTTCACGGCACTTGTCGATTTCACCCTCAAAGTAATCCAACATCGAAAGCACAAAGGGAAAGCCCTTAGCATCCGTTACGTCGGCAGGGCAGTATAGCGCGGCGCATTGCAGAAAACGGGCAAACGGCGTGCTGCGCATAACATCCAAATGAAAATTGTTTTTTTCAAGACTTCCGTGGTTTCTGTACAGTCTCAAAGGAGTATCTGCGTGCAGATCAAGCCAGTTCATACATTAACGGTGTATTCCGTCCGTGCCGAAAGCGTCCTCAATATGCGTCAGTCGCAACAGGCGCGGGCGGCGATCCTTGGAAAAGCAGACCTCGATCACGTCAAACCGGATCGGCAGGTGCACGGGGTGTTGTTTCAGATAATCCAACGCCGCGGCGGCAGTGCGCCGCCGTTTGCCCTGATCCACGGCATACGCCGGGCGAAGATAGGGAAGTTCGTTTTCTTCCACGCGCCGTGCTTTGACTTCTATAAAGGCGATAAAATCCGCGCTTTTGGCAATCAGATCCAACTCGTTATGGGAAAAATGCTGATTTTTGGCAAGGATCCGGTATCCATGCTTTTTCAGATATCGTGCCGCCGTCCGCTCACCTTTTTTGCCGATGAGAGCGGTATCACTTTTTTTCATCATTTAAAAATCGGATAAATTTTGTCCGATAGATTTCACAGGGACCGTATTTGCGAAGCGCCTCCATATGCGCCTTGGTGCCGTAGCCTTTGTGCTTGGCAATGCCGTATTGCGGGTATTTTGCATCCAGTTCTTCACAGATGCGATCCCGCGTGACTTTTGCTAAGATTGAGGCGGCGGCAATGCTCGGTGAAATGGCGTCCCCGTGCACGACCGCGCGGGCGGGCAGGGAAAAGCCTTTGGTGATATTGCCGTCAATCAGGGCGGCATCCGGTTTGACCGAAAGCCCCTCAATCGCACGGCGCATCGTGTGAAGTGTGGCGGCAAGAATATCGGTCTCGTTGATCTCCTCGTGCTGTAGAGTGATGTGGAGATAGCTCTGCTTCTCCCGCCAGTCGGTCTGGAGCGCGGACATCTCCCGCTGTGCCGCGGCCCAGTCGCCGCTTTCGGCGGCAGAGGTCACGGCGTTCAGCCGGGCCGTCCAGTCATCGCACCGGGCGGTGAGATAGACGCTGTTGGCAAGCCCGGCGGCCATCAGCAGCACCAGCGTCAGAATGGCAACACGGC
>URMC01000056.1 GCA_900548735.1 uncultured Eubacteriales bacterium
CGAGGGCGTTCACGAAACGATCGACGGCTACCGCAAACATATCCTGATCTGCGGCGGTACGGGTTGTACTTCGTCCGGCTCGCACGCACTGCGCGAGAAACTGGAAGAGGAACTGGCGGCGCATGATCTTGAAAAGGAAGTCAAGGTTGTAACCACGGGTTGTTTCGGTCTGTGCGCACTCGGTCCGATTATGATCGTTTATCCGGACGGCACGTTCTACAGCCGCGTCAAACCGGAGGATATGAAAGAGATCGTTGAGTCTCACCTGATCGGCGGCGTGCCGGTTGCCAATCTCGAATATCATGAGAAAACCGGTGACCATCACCTGGTCAACTCGCTGAACGATATGACGTTCTACAAAAAGCAGAAACGCGTGGCTCTTCACAACTGCGGCGTCATTGACCCGGAGAATATTCATGAGTACATCGCACGTGACGGCTATCAGGCGCTGGCAAAAGTGCTGACCTCCATGACCCGTGAGGAAGTGGTGCAATGCATGCTGGATTCCGGGCTCCGCGGCAGAGGCGGTGCCGGCTTCCCGACGGGGCTTAAATGGAAATTTGCCATGGGCTCCACCGGCAAGAAATATGTATGTTGCAATGCCGACGAGGGCGACCCGGGCGCGTTTATGGATCGTTCCGTGCTGGAAGGCGACCCGCATTCCGTGCTGGAAGCAATGGCAATCGCCGGCTATGCCATCGGCTCCGATGAGGGTTACATCTATGTCCGTGCGGAGTACCCGATTGCCATTCACCGCCTGGAAATCGCTATCCGTCAGGCAAGAGAAGAAGGTCTGCTCGGCAAAAATATCTTCGGCACCGATTTCAGCTTTGACATTTCGCTCCGCTTCGGCGCCGGCGCATTCGTCTGCGGCGAAGAGACCGCTCTGATGACCTCTATCGAGGGCAAGCGCGGCGAGCCGCGTCCCCGCCCGCCGTTCCCGGCAATCAAGGGTCTGTTTGCAAAACCAACCATTCTGAATAATGTAGAAACCTACGCGAATATCGCGCAGATCATTCTGAAAGGGCCGCAGTGGTTTGCCTCTATGGGCACCGAAAAATCCAAGGGCACCAAAGTGTTTGCGCTTGGCGGCAAGATCACCAATACCGGCCTTGTGGAAGTGCCGATGGGCACCACGCTCCGCGAGGTCATTGAAGAGATCGGCGGCGGCATCCCGAACGGCAAGAAGTTCAAGGCGGCGCAGACCGGCGGCCCCTCCGGCGGCTGTATCCCGGCGCACCTGATTGACACCCCGATCGATTATGACAACCTGATTGCCATCGGCTCGATGATGGGCTCCGGCGGGTTGATCGTCATGGACGAGGACAACTGCATGGTGGACATCGCCAAGTTCTTCCTGGAATTCACCGTGGATGAATCCTGCGGCAAATGTACCCCCTGCCGTATCGGCACCAGACGCCTGTTGGAAATTCTGGATAAAATTATCTCCGGCAAGGGCGAAATGGAAGACCTTGACCGCCTGGAGGAGCTGGCAAATTACATCAAATCCGCATCGCTGTGCGGCCTCGGGCAGACCGCGCCGAACCCGGTGCTTTCCACCCTGCGTTATTTCCGTGACGAATATGTTGCCCACATTGTGGACAAGAAATGCCCCGCGGGCGTATGCAAGAAACTGTTGCAGTACAAAATCGTTGCCGACAAGTGCTTCGGCTGCGGGATGTGTGCAAGACAGTGCCCGGCAGACGCCATCAGCAAGACCGATTACGTGGCGCCCGGCAAGAAACTGGCGGCATACGCAATCGATCCCAAGAAGTGCGTGAAGTGCGGCGCTTGTATGGGCGCTTGTAAGTTCAAGGCGATCGTCAAGGAATAAGAGAGGGGGAACCGAAATGGAAACTGTAAATATTAAGATCAACGGCAGAGAATACGCCGTTGCCAAAGGCTCCACTGTGTTGGAAGCCGCAAGAGAAGCCGGGATCGACATCCCCACTCTCTGCTACCTGAAAGACATCAACGAGATCGGCGCCTGCCGTATCTGCCTTGTGGAAGTACAGGAAATGCGCGGTCCCGCGCTCGGCCCCGTACGGATGGTCACTGCCTGTGTGTACCCGGTCAGCGAAGGAATGTCGGTCGTGACCTCCTCGCCCCGCATCGCCGCTTCCCGTAAGACCAACCTGGAGTTGCTTCTTTCCAATCATAATAAAGAATGCCTTTCCTGCGTCCGCTCCACCACCTGCGAGTTGCAGAGACTCTGCCAGGAGTACGGCGTGGACGAAAACCACTTCAAGGGTGCCAAGACCGAAAGCACGATTGACGATTCTTCCGCTTCGATCATTCGCGATAACAGCAAATGTATCCTGTGCCGCCGTTGCGTCGCTGCCTGCCGTGAAATGCAGGGGATCGGCGTGATCGGCGCCAATAACCGCGGCTTTGACACCGTGATTGGCACGGCAATGGGCGTTTCTCTTGCCAATACTTCCTGCGTCAACTGCGGTCAGTGCATCGTGGCTTGCCCCACGGGCGCACTGCATGAAAGAGACGATACAGATAAGGTCTTTGCCGCGCTGGCAGACCCCACCAAAAAGGTGTACATCTGTGCCGCCCCCTCGGTGCGCGCACAGATCGGCGAGTGCTTTGGCTATGAGCCGGGCACGGACTGCGAGGGCAAGATGGTTGCGGCGCTCAAACGCCTCGGCTTTGACGGCGTGTTTGATATGAACGTGACTGCGGACCTGACCATTGTAGAGGAAGCCAACGAGTTGCTGGGAAGAATCAACAACGGCGGCGCACTGCCGATGATCACCTCCTGCTCGCCCGGCTGGATCAAGTATTGCGAGCACTATTTCCCGGAGATGACCGAAAATCTCTCCACCTGCAAGTCTCCTCAGCAGATGTTCGGCGCGATGATGAAGACCTACTTTGCAGAGAAGAACGACATTGACCCCAAGGACATCGTGATGGTTTCCGCCATTCCTTGCACCGCAAAGAAGTTTGAGGTGGGTCGTGACGGGCAGTCCGCCGCGGGCGTGCCGGACGTGGATGTTGCCATTACCACGCGTGAGGTCGGCAGAATGATCCAGCGCGCGGGCATCCAGTTCAAGGCGCTCAAAGACGAAGCGTTTGACGATCCGTTTGCACACGGCACCGGCGCCGGCATCATCTTCGGTGCAACCGGCGGCGTGATGGAGGCGGCTCTCCGTTATGCGGCAGAGGCGATTCTCGGCAAGAAACTGGAAAAAGTGGAGTTCAACGAAGTGCGCGGGGTAGAGGGCGTCAAGTTTGCCGCCTATAAACTGGGCAATCTGGAAGTGAAGGTGGCGGTTGCCTCCGGCACCAAGAACGCCAAGGAGCTGTTGAACAAAGTGCATACCACGTATGTAAAAGGCGGGCTTTAAGAAATAAAAAACGACCGGGCATTTGCCCGGTCGTTTTTTGCGGCGGAATTTTGCCGGAATTTCCGCTGCCGCTCTTGATTTTTGGCGCAAGATATGCTACAATATGTTCAATTTGATTTACCATTTGCGAAAAAGGGAGGTGCGCGCTTGAATATCGGTAAACGGATCCGCCAGTTGCGGCTTTCCAAACTGATGACGCAGGCAGATTTGGCAGGGGATCAGATCACCCGTAACATGCTTTGCAATATCGAGCGCGGCACCGCGCTCCCGTCCCTGCCTACCGCCATGTACCTGGCGGGGCGGCTGGGCGTTCCCGTCGGGCTGTTGCTGGCGGAGGAGGGGGGCGAGTTTCCGTATCGCAAAATGATCGAAATGCCCAACATCCGCCGTGCGTTTGCCGCGGGGGATTTTACCGGTTGCCTTTCCTTGCTGCACTCTTCTTTCCCGGCGGAGAGGGATGACGAGCTGTCGCTTCTTTGCGCCGAGGCGGAGTTCGGCGCCGCCCGCAATGCGTTTGAAGAGGGGCGTTTCCGTCGCGCGGCGGCGGCGTTTGACCGGGGCGTTACCGCCGCCGGGCAAACGGTGTATGATACCGATTCTCTGCGCGCCCGCATTGCGGTCTATTTCCGCTATCTTTCCGGCGTTTCGCCCACGCTTTCCTCGGATATTCTGCCGGAGAACGAGGTTGCCGGCGCCCGCGCGTTCGGGGATGAGTTTTGCGAGTATTTCATGGCGTTGGACGCGCTGGAAAACGGGCGTGACGGCGAGGTGGCGGCGTACCTGACGAGGCAGGAAAAGTCCCTTTATGCCGCTCGCATCCGCGCCTTGATTCTGATGAAAAAAGAGGAGTATCAGGAGGCAGAGGAAGCACTGGAGGCTTTGCTTGCCCGCCCTGAGCTTTCGGTAGGGGCACTGCTTTATGAGATTTTCGGCGATCTGGATCTTTGTTGCCGCAAAAATGACGATTACAAGCGCGCCTATGAGTTTGCCGGCTCCCGGATGGGGCTTTTGGAACGGCTTTTGGAGGAATCATGAAAAGGGCTGTAATTGTTTTGGCGGCGCTATTTCTGCTTCTTTTTGCCGGATGCGCCAAAAGTGACGGGTTTGACGCAGGCGAAACGCTTTCCGGTGAGGAATTGGAGCAGTTGCAGAAGTCTTTGCTGGAAGAAAAGAATCAGCCGGCAACGCCGCCTGAAAAAATAGAATGTTACTATACCGCCAGCGGGTCGGTATATCATAAGGACAGAAACTGCTCGTTCCTCAAAAACGCGAAAGAGGTTTTGGGAGGAACGATCGAAGAAGCAACTGTGACAAGGGCGCTTCGCCCCTGCTCCCGTTGCGCTGTGGAGAAGACGGAAGAAGAGGGAGGGGAGAGCGAATGACGGAGAAAAAAACAGAGTCCCGCACGATTGCGAGAAACAAAAAGGCGTGGCATGATTATTTTGTGGATGAGAGTTTTGAGGCGGGTGTGGAATTGTTCGGCACCGAGGTCAAAAGCCTGCGTGCCGGCGCCGTCAACCTGAAAGATTCTTATTGTTCTTTCAAAAACGGGGAGATTTTCGCGCTTGGCGTGCATATCAGCCCTTACGAAAAGGGAAATATCTACAATAAAGACCCCCTGCGCCCCAAAAAGTTGCTGATGCACAAAAAGGAGATTCTGAAGCTTGCCGGTAAATCGGCGGAAAAGGGCTTTTCCGTCATTCCGCTGTCGCTTTATTTCAAGGGTTCCAAGGTGAAGATGGAGTTGGGGCTTTGCCGTGGCAAAAAACTGTATGACAAGCGGGCAACCATGGCGAAAAACGACGCCAAGCGGGACATGGAGCGCGCGTTCAAGAGCGGAAACCGGGATGACTGAGTTTTCCTCTTGACAAACGCCGCCCGTTGGCATATAATATTTTTATATGGGTCCGTAAAGGTTTCGACGGGGATTTTCAAGCAGGATAAGCGTGGCGTGCCGGGCAATCACGAAAAAGGTCCAACCTTAAAATTAAACGCTAACGATAACAACGTAGCACTGGCTGCCTAACGGCAGTGCCGCGGCTATTATGCCGCCCGTTCACCGGGGAGGACCACGACCCCGTGCTGAGCGTCAAGTAGTGGTGAACATGAACCGGGATTTCGCACTTGTACCGGTCATGCATCAAAGGGCTACCGGAGAGCGGAGGCTGTCTGTTGCCGCCGTTCAAAGGGAATTCTAAACAACAGACTGTCCACGAAGAAAGTCCTGCCGCGAGGTTTTCGGACAGGGGTTCGATTCCCCTCGGATCCACCAAAAAAGAAGGAACGCGCGAAAGCGCGTTTTTCTTTTTTGCCGAAGGGGAATCGAACGGGTTGGGAGTGAATGACGTGCCGGGGGCACGTCAGAGCCAACGTGACCTGCCCGCAGGCGAGAGCGATTCCCCTCGGATCCACCAAAAATCGGCAAGCGTCATCCGACGCTTGCCGATTTTTACTTCTTCACTTTTCACTTTTCACTCTTCAATCCTCCATTTCCGATTTAGAAAACTAATAGTTAATCGTGAAAAGATTGCAAAAGCAGAATGTCTGACAGAAAAATTGTATTTTCCGCTCATTTTGTTTTTCCGCCCGACGGATGCGGGCGAAAGCAGTTTTGATTTTTATCGTTCGGTGGCAACCTTGTGATTATTTCACCTCATCCAAAAAGTACGCTCTGGTATATGCCATGTTACCGCGGGCGTCTTTTACCGCAATGCGGAAATACGGGGTGGCGGCGCCGTCGCAACTTTCGTCTGTCAACCATTTGGTCAGGTCAAATTCCGCGGCGGTGAGAAGCTCGCCCGGCGCGGCGTTTTTCTGTTGGTTGCGGCGCCGTTCGGTCACAAGCGCAACCGTTACCGCCTCGGAACAGGCGACGTGCAGGATGTTGTCCTCCAAATAAAGCTCTATAATTTCCGGCCCCGTGGTGGCGTAAAAATCGCCTTTTTCCAGCGCGTTCATAATGGTGCCGTATTCCAGTTTTTCTGCCTTGATCATCACGTACCCGCCAAAGCGGTCACAGGGTTTGTGTGCGTCATCCGTGGCAACAGGGAACAGGCGCTCCCCTTTGCGGAGAAGATCTTCTAAGGGCTGTACCGTGTCTGGGTACCCCTCCAGGTCGCTTGCGGTATTGTAGATTTCAATCCCCCAAAGCCCCTTGAGATCTTTGTAATCCTCATAATTCTGCAACGACCAGACCGGGTGGTTCAGCGTGACGAGAAACCCCTCCTCGTTTGCTTTGCGGATAATCTCATTCAGCCCGTCGGCGGAGTATTCCGCACGGTAGGAAAACCGTTTCATTTCCTCCGTGATGTACGCCTTGGCGTTGCCCCATACGGTTGCCGGGTTCAGGAGTGTGCAGGCGGTGTTGTTTTTGTCTTTGGCAAAAAAATTCAGATGTGCGGTGACCGTGCGCCCGCCTTTTTGCGGAAAGGGCTTGTTGATGGTCTTTTCAAAAGAGGTGATGGCAAGAAATTTGTCATCGCTCAATTCGTTGTGGGGGACCAGCACCTCGTGGTCGGTATAGGCAACGATGGAGTAGCCCTCGTCCATATATGCTTTTTTCACTTCCTCCGGCGTTCCCACCCCATCGGAAACCGTAGTGTGCATATGTAAATTTGCTTTGTAAAAGCGCCCGGTTTCGGGCAAAAGATGATGCTTCATAAATTCTCCTTTCCGCGAAACGGACGTTGCGTTTATTGTACCACGTACCCGCCCTTTTTGTCAATCGTTATCCGGTGGAACGATTGACTTTTCGGCGGAAGTATGATATACTCTAAAAGTAAAAAATTTCCGGGGAGGGGAGCACTTGATTTTAATTATTGCCGAAAAACCGAGCCTCGCCCGGAACATCGCTGCGGGTATCGGTCAGATGGCGCGGCGTGACGGATATCTGGAGGGGAACGGGTTTCTCATCACCTGGGCGTTCGGGCATTTGTTTTCGCTTGCCGACATTGAAACTTATCAGGGTAAAAACACCGACACCCCCACCCGCTGGACGATGGAGGGGCTGCCTTGCATTCCGGAGCATTTCACATTTGAACTGCGCCGTGACCGGGATAAAAAACAACAGGACGCCGGCGTAATCAAGCAGTTTCGCACCATTGAGGCGCTTTGCAACCGCCCGGATGTGGATACCGTGGTCAACGCGGGGGACGCAGATAGAGAGGGTGAGATCATTGTGCGCATCTGCGTTCAGCACGCTCTGAAAAGCGAAAAGTCTTTCAAGCGGCTGTGGCTGCCCGATCAGACCCCGCAGACCGTGGCGGATGCCTTGCGTGACCTCAAAGACGAAACCGAATACGAAAATCTTGCCAACGAGGGCTTTGCACGCACGTATATCGACTGGCTGTACGGCGTGAATCTGACGCGCTATGCCACCCTCAAATGCGGGTCACTGCTTCGCGTAGGGCGGGTGATTGTGCCGATTGTGCGGGCGATTTATGACCGTGACCTTGCCATCCGCAACTTCGTGCCGGGCAAATATTTGGCGCTGATCAGCAGTGAGCCGACCAAAGGCGAGACCGTGGAACTGACCAGCAAACAGAAGTTTGACGAAAAGGACCGCGAAAAGGCGGAAGCCCTTTGCAAAAAATACAACGAAACCGGCGCCACCGTGACCGCCGTGAAGCGGAAAAAGGACGAGTTGTACCCCGGCAAACTCTATTCGCTTTCCAAGTTGCAGAACGTGCTGGGCAAAAAATACAAAATGTCGATGGCGGAAAGCCTTGAAATCATTCAGGGGCTTTACGAGCGGGGGTATCTCACCTACCCGCGTACCAACTCGGAGTATCTTGCCAGCGCCGAAAAGGACAAAATACGCAAAATCATCGCCGAGGTGGGCAAAATCGGGTATCCGGTGCGTTTCAAGGATTCCAAAAAGATCTTTGACGACAGCAAAATCGAGTCTCACTCCGCGCTCACGCCGACGTATAAGATCCCGAAAAAGGGCGACCTTTCGGAAAAAGAAAACAAGGTCTATGCCACCGTGTTCCGCCGCTTTGTGGCGGTGTTCTGTGCGGAGCCGTGCCTTGCGGAGAAAACCGAGATTACCATCGCCGTGGGGGATCTGGAAGAGTTTACCCTCAAAGGGCTGGTGATTACCGAGCGCGGCTGGATGAAATATGACGACGCCGCACAAAAGGACAAAGTTTTGCCGCGCCTTTCCAAAGGGGATGCGGTCAATATCGCTTTCGCCCCGCACGAAAAGGAGACCACCCCGCCCAAGCACTATACCATTGAAACACTGAACAATTACTTAAAAAATCCGTTCCGCGAGGAAAAAGCCGCCGCGGAGGACGCGGTGGGGAGCGATGACGCCGAGGAATACAAGGCGATTTTCGAGGGGCTGGAGCTGGGTACCGAGGCGACCCGCACCGGGATTATCGACAACGCGCGCAAAAGCGGCTATATTGCCCTCAATAAAGACGTTTATACCATCCTGCCCGGCGGGGAGTACCTGATCGAGTCACTGGAGCGTTTGCAGATCCGGATGGACAAATTCCGCACCAGCGAGATGGGTAAGGCGCTCAAAAAGGTCTTTCACGGCGAGATGAGCGTGGAGGAAAGCGTAGCGCTTGCCGCGGCGGACGTGCGGGAAGTATTTGCCGCCAAGGGAGGCAGTATCGAGGAGGACGCAGACATCGGGCTGTACGGCGAGACCGTTGGAAATTGCCCGCTCTGCGGCAAACCCGTGGTGCGCGGAAAATTCAGTTACGGCTGCTCCGGCTACAAGGAGGGGTGATCTCCGCGGAAAATATGAAACTGTTGCTCACCGCCGGCAAAACTTCCAAAATCAAGGGTTTTGTTTCCAAAAAGACCGGGAAACCGTTTGACGCGGCATTGCGGCTGGAAAACGGCAAAGCCGTATTTGATTTTTCAGACTGATGTCACCGAAAGGAACCAAAATATGCAGAATTTACTGATTCAGTATTCGACAATCGCTTCGAGAAATACCGACCCTTTCCGCTGGCAGGCGGCGGGTATGGGCTATGCCATCCGCTCGCAAAAGGGGCGCTTTGTGGTGTATGACGGCGGGTTTACCTCAGATGCGGAGCCGCTGATCTCTCTCCTGGAAGCGCATTCCGATGGGGTACCGGAGGTTGACCTCTGGATCATCACCCACCCGCATTGCGACCATTACGGCGCGGCGCTGGAAGTCTCCTCCCGCGAGGATTTGCGGGCAAGGGTAAAGGTCAATCGCGTGCTGTTTTGCCTGCCGCCGGACTCCTTTGCCGTGGAAAAGCAGAACATCGGCAATCGCGATTTGCCCAACGTGCGCGCGGTTGCGGAAAATCTCGGCGTGCCCGCCTATCACGCCGCGGCAGGGGATTGCTATTTCACCGATGACGTAAAAACCGAGGTCTTGCTGACCTGTGAGGATCTGACCGACCCGTCGGACGCCAACGAGTGCTCGATGATTACCCGCGTCAGCGCGGCAGGGCAGACCATCCTGTTCCTCGGGGACGCATATTCGCTTCCGTGCCGTCAGCTGGCGGCAAAAATGGGTGCGGCGCTGAAAAGCGACTTCTGCCAGTTGGCGCACCATGCGCTCAACGGCGGCGCTGTTGAACTGTACCGGCTGGTCAAACCGCAGGTGGCGCTGTTGCCGATGGCTTTCCCCGCATACGAGGATATGCGTTTCGGGCCTCACAAGCACAAAAGCGGCACCAGGCACAACCGGTTTGTGATGGAGACCATGCCGGAGGACTGCCAGTGGATTTCCGCCGCGGGCGACCGTGTGGTGCCCCTGCCTTACGATTTTACCGTTTGGGGGCGGTGATTCGCACAATATTCTCTTGACATTTTTTCACAAGGGTGTATAATAATTTTATCAATACTGAAAAGAGGTATTCAACATGGAATCTTGGCTGAATCTGGAAGGGAAATCCATCATTGTTACCGGCGCGGCGTCCGGCATCGGCTTTGCCACGGCAAAGGAATTGCTGAATGACGGCGCAAACGTGACGGTTTGCGATCTTGCCGAAACCGCCCCCGACTTTGGGGAAACGGCTGGCAAACTGCTGTATGTCCGCACGGACGTGACCAAAAAAGAAAGCGTGGACGCCATGGTGGCAAAGGTTGTGGAGACCTTTGGCGGTATTGACGCGATTGTCAACAACGCGGGTATCAATATTCCTCGCCTGTTGGTAGATGAAGGCAATCAGTATGAACTGGACGAGGCAGTGTTTGACAAGGTGATGAACGTCAACGTGAAGGGCTTGTTCTTCTGCTCTCAGGCGGCGGCGCGCGTGATGGTGAAAGCCGGGCACGGCGTGATTATCAATATGTCCTCCGAGTGCGGTTTGGAGGGCTCGGAAGGGCAGAGCGTTTACGCCGCCAGCAAGAGCGCAGTCAACGCCTTTACCCGCTCCTGGGCAAAGGAACTCGGCAAAAAGAACATCCGCGTGGTCGGCGTTGCCCCCGGGATTCTGGAAGCAACCGGGCTTCGCACCATTTCTTATGAGACCGCGCTGGCGTACACCCGCGGGATCACGGTGGATCAGTTGCGCGCCGGGTACAACAAAACCGGTACCACGCCGCTTGGCAGGTCCGGCAAACTCTCCGAGGTGGCAAACCTGGTGGCGTTCCTTGCCTCCGACCGCGCTTCTTACATCCATGGCGTAACCATCAACGTCGCCGGCGGCAAAACCCGCGGCTAAGACGTGAAAACCCAAAGGGGCTGTTAAAAATTCATTTGAGTTTTTAACAGCCCCTTTTTTCTTTCGCAAAGGTTACCGGGCGTTCCTGCACCCGACAGAAATCGACAGCATATGATGCCACTGAGGTGATTTTTTTGAATGTGGTATGCATGGCGCTGATCGCCACCCTGTGTACATGGGCAGTTACGGCACTGGGGGCGGCAACCGTGGTGTTTGTTAAAAATCCGAATGAAAAAATGATGAATCTGTGCCTCGGCTTTGCCGCGGGCGTAATGATTGCCGCCAGCTTCTGGTCGCTTTTGCAACCCGCCATTGAGCGGGCGGAAGAGTATCTTACAACCCCCTCGTGGTTTGTGGCAACTTCCGGTTTTTTGCTGGGGGCGCTGTTTCTTTGGGGGTCGGATAAGGTGGTCACCCGTTCCCGCCGACGGGTGGAACTTGCGGAGAGCGGGAGAGGAGAACGCTTCAGCCGGATTGTGATGCTGGTGCTCTCCATCAC
>URMC01000057.1 GCA_900548735.1 uncultured Eubacteriales bacterium
TTAATTTTGGGTGTGGGGGCTGTTTTGGGCGGCACCCCGGTCTTACTTTTCCTCAGGCATTTTCCTGCGGTCTGTTATAAAATACGTTTTTACCCAGCTTCACGGTTTCGGGGAGCAGGGGTTGAGGCAACTTCGGGCACTCGGCAAACGCATAATCGCCGATACTTGTCAGCGTCACCGGGAAATTGACCGATTCCAGCAACGGGCAAGCGAGAAATGCAGAGTCTCCGATCTCCGTGGTCCCCTCTGCAAGGGTGACGGTTTTCAGGCGCTCACAGTTCATAAAGGTCTGCTCGGGAATTACCGTAATTGCCGCCGGCATCGTCATTGTCGCAAGACTCTTGCAATTATAAAACATCTTGCCGCCGAATTTCTGAAGCCCTGCAGGAAGTGAAACCTCCTTGAGATACGTGCAGTCGGAAAACGCCGCTTCGCCGATTTCGGTCACCGTAGAGGGAAGAACCGCCTTGGTCATCCGGGAGCAGTTGGCAAACGCGAGGTCACCCACACTGCGCACGCCCTCCGGCACGGTAATCGTCAGAATATTGGTCGCGTTGTAAAACGCGCATTTGGCAATTTTGGTGACCGGGCGCTCGTCAATCACGGAAGGTACCGTAACATCATGAGGAGTATAGCTGGCAGAAAAGCCGATAATCGCCACCTCATCACCATTGATGTATTCATATTCAAACCGGTCGGCATACTCCCCCTCGGCAGTGTAATACTGCCCGGTGGACTTCACCGTCATATCCACGCCGTTATTCCCGCCGGTGCCCGTATTCTTGGAGCAGGCCGCAAGGGGCAGTGCCAGAAGCAACAGCGCTGCAAGGCAGATCAGAACCTTTTTCATATTTCCCTCCCAGGAGCCTCCGCGCACACGCGGAAGAGATTGATAGTATTATTATACCGCATTTTGTGCCCGCTGTCAAGAGAATTTATACAAACTGCACTTTTTTCGACCCGCTCTTTCTTGACAAGGTGAAAAAAAGCGGTATAATGGTATTAAAAAGCGAAAAGGAGAGCCGGAATGTTAAAGGACAGTGTGGGGAGCCTGCGGGGCGTGGGACCTGCCAAAATTGCCGCCTACGGCAAACTTGGCATTCACACCTTAGAAGACCTGTTGTATCATTTTCCGCGTGCCTACGAAAACCGGGGGGACGTGCAGCCCTTGGACGCGGCGGCGGACGGGCTTCGCCATTCCGTGATTCTGACCGTGGGAACGGAGCCGAAATCCACCCGCATCCGCGGGCGTCTTTCCCTGCTCAAATTCCGCGCGTTTGACGAGAGCGGCGTCTGTGAAATCACCTACTACAATCAGGCATATCTGAAAGACAAATTTCTGCTTGGCACCACCTTCCGCTTTTACGGAAAGGTGGAGAAAAAGGGCAAACGGTATCTGATGAACTCCCCGGAGGCAGAGCCGGTGGACGAGTGCACGCCGTTGCGCGACCTCCTGCCGGTCTATCACCTCACCGAGGGGCTTTCGGGGCGGCAGGTCATGCAGAATCTGGACACCGTGATGGGCGCCACCGCAGAGATCACCGACCCGCTGCCGGAAGAGATTCGCACCAAAAACCGCCTTGCCACGCTTGGCTATGCCCTTCGCAACATCCACAACCCTGCGGATTTCACCGCGCTTGCCGCGGCGAAAAAACGCCTGATTTTTGATGAATTTTTCTATTTTGCCTTGGGGCTGACGCTGACAAAGAAGGAACGCAAAGCCACCGGCGCGCCCGCGTGTACCGACACCGACCTTACGCCGTTTCTGGGGGCCCTGCCCTACCGTCTGACCGGCGCGCAAGAGCGCGCCATCCGCGAGATCACCGCGGATATGTCAGGCACCGCGCCGATGAGCCGGATTGTGGTGGGAGATGTGGGGTGCGGCAAAACCGTGGTCGCCGCCGCCGCGATGTATCTTGCCGTGAAAAACGGCAGGCAGGCGGCGCTGATGGCGCCGACCGAAATTCTCGCCCGCCAGCACTATGCCGACCTTTCCGCGCTCCTCGGCGCCCTCGGCATTGAAGTCAGACTTCTCACCGGGGCGACCCCCGCCGCCGAAAAACGCAAAATTTACGCCGCGCTGTCAAGCGAGGATCCCGCGCGCCGCCTGCCCGTAGTCATCGGCACGCAGGCACTGCTCTCCGCCGGAGTGCATTTTGCGGCGCCGGGGCTGATTGTTACCGACGAGCAGCACCGTTTCGGCGTGCGCCAGCGCGCGATTCTCTCCGAAAAAAACGAATCCGCGCATATGCTGGTGATGTCCGCCACGCCGATCCCGCGTTCCCTTGCGCTGGCGCTTTACGGAGATCTGGAGCTTTCCAAAATTGACGAAATGCCCGCCGGCCGCCAGCGGGTGGACACCTTTGTGGTGGACGAGAGTTACCGGGAGCGGCTGAACGGCTTTATCCGCCGGCAGTGCGCCGAGGGCGGGCAGGTATATGTGGTCTGCCCTGCGGTGGAGGAACGGGATGCGGAGCCGGACGAAGTGACGCTTTCCGAAATCGGGGAAGATGCCGTTCTTGCCCCGAAAGCGCCCCTCGTGGCCGCGGTGACCCACGCGGAGGAACTGCAAAAAGCCCTGCCGGAACTGACGGTGGGCTGTGTATACGGCGCGATGAAAAGCAAGGAAAAGGAAGCGGCAATGGCGCGCTTTGCCGCGGGGGAAATTCAGGTGCTGGTTTCCACCACGGTGATTGAGGTCGGGGTCAATGTGCCGAATGCGTGCCTGATGGTTGTGGAAAACGCAGACCGTTTCGGGCTTTCTCAGTTGCATCAGTTGCGCGGGCGCGTGGGGCGCGGCACGCGGAAATCCTATTGCGTGCTGGTTTCGGGCGAGAGCGTGGAGGGGGACACCCCCGCCGCGCGGCGGCTTTCGGTCATGCGCGCTACCTATGACGGGTTTGAAATCGCCGAAAAAGACCTTGCCCTGCGCGGCCCCGGCGACTTTCTCTCCGGTGGGGACAGCAGTGACATCCGGCAAAGCGGCGGCGTGCACTTTCGCCTTGCCACGCTCTGTGACGACACGGGGCTGCTCACCACGGCGTTCGGCGCGGCAAAGGAGCTCTCGGACGCCGACCCCGCCCTTGCCGCCCACCCGGCACTGCGCGCGGCGGTGGACAACATGTTCACGCTCGACGCGGGAACCATCAGTTAAAAACATGGGGGCGCTTTTTGCAAAAAGCGCCCCCATACCCCCGCAAAAACCTTTGAAAAACAGAAAAAGCACGACGGGATATTGAGTGCGTAAATAAAAATCAGACCCGGGTTGTGCTGTGTTTCAGGAAAGAAACCGCGGCGATTGCTTTTGCAATTGCCGCGGTTTTTTTCAGGGTTTGTTGGAGTCGGGCGGGATCTTTCGCAGTTCCCGCAAGAGGGAAAGCACCAGTTTTTCCTGCTCGTTATTCAACCCGCGAAACAGGGTGAGAAATTCTGCCTCCTGTGCCCCTTCCGCTTCTTCCTCCCGGAAAAACTCGGAAAGTGTGACCCCGAATGCGTCACATATGCGCTCTAATGTGGTCAGCGACGGCAAAGTCTCCCGGTTCATCATATTGATCAGGGTTGATTGCGGCAAATCGGCGGCAACCGCAAGATGATAGACCGACCACCCGCGCGCAAGGCGCATACTGTTGATTTTTTTCAGTACATTCATCCCCAAACCTCCCACAGCTGCGCGTCTTTTTTCCATTACAACAGCAGTATATCATACATATGGGGAAAAAATATTACTCATATGGGTTGACATTACATTACAAATGTGTTATACTTTATCCATAATTACATCCCATAAGGAAAATGTGCAACGAAAGTATGGCGTCTCGGGCGTCTGCTATTATAAACATTAAGGAGATTAACTATGAAAGAAAACACTACCAACAATCAGAGCCAACAGGCAAATACCACTGTTGAAACACCGAGCGGAAAAGCAAAAAACAAATGGGTTGCACTGTTGCTTTGCCTTTTTCTCGGGTTCCTCGGCGCGCACAAATTTTATGAAGGAAAAATCGGCATGGGGATCCTTTATCTGTGCACCGGAGGTCTTTGCGGCATCGGGGCCATTGTCAACATCTTCCAAATCCTCAAAAAAACCAATCCTTATTATGTGTAAAACCGGGGAATATTAAGCGCCGGTTTCACGAGGGCGAATGGAGCGCAGAAAAATCGAGAAGTTTGCGCGCTATTTTTTCAAAAAATAATATCCCCCATTACAGTATGAAAAAACCGCCCCGGCGCAATCGCGCCGGGGCGGTTTTGGCAAGCTTATTCTTCTCCGCGCCGGGATAGAAAGCGTTTGGTTCGCTCGCTCTTCGGCGCGCCGAAAATTTCCTCCGGGGTGCCGGATTCTTCAATCACGCCGTCCGCCATATAGATGATTTTATCCGATACGTTGCGGGCAAACTCCATTTCGTGCGTGACGATGATCATCGTGCGCTCGCCGTTTTTGAGAGACTTGATTACTTTCAGCACTTCCCCCGTCAGTTCCGGGTCCAGGGCGGAAGTCGGCTCGTCAAAACAGAGAATTTCCGGGTCCAGCATCAGCGCCCGTGCGATTGCCACGCGCTGGCACTGCCCGCCGGACAGCGCCGAGGGGTATTCCTCCGCTTTCTCCGAAAGCCCTACTTTGGCAAGCAGATCTTCCGCTTTTTGCGCAATTTCTTTCATTTTCTCCGCTTTTTCCGCGGCGCCCGCTTTGCGCTCCCGCAGTTCTGCCGCCGCGCGCAATTCCGCCGCCAAAGTCAGATTTTTGCGTACCGTGTACTGGGGAAACAGATTGAAAGACTGAAAAACCAGCCCGAATTTCAACTGCCGCTCCCGCTTTTCGTCCTTGGTCAGGCGGCGCTTATCCGCCGCGTCAAACACCGTCTCGCCCGAAACCGCAATTTCGCCCTCGTCCGGGGTCTCCAAAAAATTCAGGCAACGCAACAGCGTGGTTTTCCCGCTCCCGGAGGAGCCGATGATGGAAAGGATCTCTCCCTTTTCCAGCGAAAAACCGATCCCGCGCAGCACCTCGTTTTCCCCGAAGCGCTTACAGATATTCTTTACTTCCAAAATCTCCATACGTGCCTCACTTAATGCTGTATTTGGAGAAGCGCTTCTCCAGGGCAGACATTCCCGTTGCCACCAGGAAATTGAACACATAATAGATTACCGCGGCAACCAGATACGGCTGCATGCTCACCCGTGCCGACGCCAGTCGCTTCGCCATGGTGAACATCTCCATCTGTCCGATGGCAAACGCCAGCGACGTATCCTTGACCAGCGTGATGATCTCATTGGTCATAGAGGGGAGAATCCGGCGCACCACCTGGGGCAGAATCACGCGGAAAAAGGTCTGCGAGCGGCTCATCCCCAGCACCTTTGCCGCCTCATACTGCCCCTCGGACATCGAGGCGATGCCGGAGCGGTAAATCTCCGCAAAATAGGCGGCGTAGTTGAGGGAAAAACCGATGATCACGGCAAGAAACATCCAGTGATCGCCCATTTCGCGCAACATAATTTTGAAGATATAAAACGGGCAGAAATACACCACAAACAACTGCAACATCAGCGGCGTGCCGCGCATCACGGAAATGTAAATGCGGAAAAGCCACGCGATCGGCTTGATTTTGGACATTCTGCCAAAGCAGATCAGCAACCCCAGCGGCACCGAAAACAGAATCGTGAGGAAAAAGATCGCCGCAGAGTAGCCGAAGCCCTTTTGCAACTGTACAAAAATCTCAAAAAACGATGACATAATGCTCCTTTAGCCTGACAGGAGAATTCCTCACCCGGTTCCCGCGGGCGGGTTTTCCGTCATACTGCGTTAAAATACTCGGGAATCTAAAATGCGCAAACAGCGGCTGTCCCCTTTTTCGGGGGGACAGCCGTAGTGTGCTTTTTTCTTATTTGCCCAGGGTAAAGGCGTTATAATCCACGCCGTATTTCTCGCACAGAGCCTTGATAAAGGCTGTGTCCTTGGCGATCTCGTTCATCGCGGTATTGAACTCATCACGAAGGGCGGTATTGCCTTTGAGGAACCCGACACCGTAAGTCTCGGTGGAGATGGTTTCGGAAAGCACCTTGAAGCCC
The DNA here is from genome assembly GCA_900548735.1 of uncultured Eubacteriales bacterium. Lineage (GTDB taxonomy): Bacteria > Bacillota > Clostridia > Oscillospirales > CAG-272 > Firm-07. The sequence goes on from URMC01000057.1 coordinate 6,067, forward strand.
GCGTTGTTGGCAATCAGGTAGTTGGCAACGCCAACGTCTACGGCGATGGCGTCCACAGCGCCGGTTTTCAGTTTTTCAAACGCGGTGGTATATGCCGCCTCGGTGCTGTATTTGCCGTTCTTGAAGGTGGCAACCAGCTCCGGCTTTTCTTTCAGCGCGCTCTCCCCGGAGGAGTCGCTCTGCACCACAACCGCTTTGCCCGCAAGGTCGGCAAGGGTATTGATACCGGAATTCTCTGCCGTCAGCACCACAATGCTGTTGTTGAGATAGCGGTCGGTCCATTCATAATCATTTTCTCTGCCCTCGTAGGTGAAGCCGTTCCAGATGAAGTTGATGGCGCCGGTTTTCATCATCTCGTCCTTGGCGTTCCAGTCGATGGGTTTGAGTTCCAGTTCATAGCCCAGTTTTTCGCAAACCTTCTGGGCATACTCAATGTCAAAACCGACATAAGTGTTGGTCTTTTCATCCAGATAGCCGAACGGGGGGTAATCCGCATCAAAGCCGAGGATCACTTTTTTCACGTCTTTCCCGGAATCGCCGTCTTTTTTGCAGGAAGAAAGTGCAAGCGCGGCAGTGGCAATCATCAGCGCCGCCAGCAGAATGGCAAAAAACTTTTTCATAGGTTGCTCCTTTGATTTTCTCAAATTCAATTCACCACTTTATCGCTTTACCGTGGTGAAGTGATGCCATTATACCGTATCCGAGCGCCTGTGTCAAGAGGTTTGTGAAAAATTTCTTTGCAAAAAGGCAGATTTGGAGAAAATGTCAAAGAAACGGTGATACGCCCCGCGCATTTTGGGCGATGCGTACAGTGAAGAACCTTTCGTGATGAATCCATCCGCATATCTGACAGATAACGGCGATTGCCGCCTTGCAAACAGGAAAAAACCCGCACCCCTAACGAAGCTCAGATGCGCCATATGCAAGGGTGACCATCGGTCGCCCCTACAAAAAGATACTCTTTCTATGATGTCATCAGATTTTTTACCCGCTTTTCTTTGCAGGAAGGAGGCGCAAAGAAAAGCTATCAAAAGAAACGCCAAAAGGAGACGCGAAAAGGGGGCTTTTTTCAAAAAGCCCCCTTTAAATCCCGCAAAAACTTTTGGGCAGTCGGCGCCGAACTTTGGGTGTGCGTACCCAAAGCGTCGCGTCAGCTATTCAGCCCCGCCGCAGGCGGTTTTTGAAAAAAGCCCCCTTTATATCCCTCAAAAACTTTTACATGGCTTACGCCAAACTTTTGGCGAGCGCACCCAACTGACTCTGAAAGCCGCCCCGCAGGGGCTCTGGGCGAATTATGCAAGCCCCTGTCTTATCTGACGCGGCGCAGAATCGCTTCCACCTTCGGTGAAGTGTTGGTGCATTCCAGCGTCAGCGTGGGCGTTTGCTTGGCAAATACCGCGAAAAGCTCGTGCGCAAAGTCCGGTCCGATCTCGTCCACGCCGGTAAAGTTCAGTTCCGCAACCTTGAAATCGGTCAGCACCGCGCCAAGGCGCCGCGCTTCGGAGCGCGACATCGGCGCCTCCCCGCTGAAAAACCGCAACACCGGAATCTCCGTGCGGCAAAAGCCGTCCTCCGGGGTAATGTAATGCTCCATCATAGAGGAAAGTTCTTTGTCGGAATCATTGGAAAGCGCCATCTGCACCGCCGTACCGCGGAAGCGCTCTCCGCCCTCCTCCTCGGCATCTGCTTCAAACGGGGTAAACAGTTGAAAATCCGACCGGATGGCAAAGTGATCCATCAGGCGCGAGGTAAAGAAAATCCCCTCCCCGGAGTGGGTGTCCGGCTTGCCGCTGTATCCGCCAGGGTACAGGAGCGATGCCGCCTCCGGCACCGAAAGAATCTCCCCCGTTGCTTCCTTATAATCCTGCTGGATCCGGCGGAAAATCCCCACACCGTTATCCAGCACCCCCACAATGGTGGAAAGGCGACTGCGGCTGACCACACAGATAATGGCGGAAGCGCGCGCGTGCTCCAGGGCATTGTTCAGCATCGCCGTCACGGCGTAACGCCAGATCTTCTGCACATTCTGCGGCAACTCTTCTAAAAGCGGTGCCACGTCGCGGTTGAAAATCCGATCCTCCGAACGGTCTCTTGTCGGGTCAATGGTAAAGCGCGAGGTCTGATACTGAATGCGGTAAGGCATCGAGCCGCCGACCCGCTCCAGCTCCCCGTTGTTTTGCAGAGTATTGATATAATTGTAGACCGTGGAACGGGAGACCCCATATGCCTCCATTGTTTTATCCACAAAATCCGGATCCTCTTCAAAAATGCGTTGCAACAGATATTTTTCTGCCGCTTCTCTTTCCTGCTTTTTCATCGGGTACACCTCCGTCTTTTTACTGATTTCAGTATAACCGATAATTTCTAACTTGTCAAGCAGGATTTTCCAATTTCGGAAAATTATTTTTGAAGTTTCAAATAGTTTTTCTAAAAATTCCAGAAACAGGAGTGCTCCCGTTCAGATTCTGTACTTTGCGGCAAACCGCTGATACGCATCGGCATAGGCGCCATCCACCTCACGCAACGCTCTTGTGGGGCGCAACGGGTCAAAGGCGCTGCCCTTGCGGCGCATGCCGATGGCGGTCAGGCGCCGCTCGTGCGCCGCCACGCTTTCCAGATCGCAGATGAAGGAGGAAAAAGCGCTCCCCGCCTCCGGTGTGCATGTTTTTTCTCTCAGGCGCACCACCTGACTGCGGCGCATCCGGTCACAGAGCCCCTCCAATACGCCCGCCAGTGCTTCGGCGGCGTGGGCATCATCGTACACGCCGTTTCCAAGCAGTCGCCGTACCCGGCGGGAAAGATCGGAAAACGCGTCCCGCGCGGTTTCCAGCTCCCGGCATGCCGCAGGAGACAGTTGCAATCCGTTCTCCCCCATAGAGGAAAGCGCGGCGGCGTGCACCGCGCGCTCCCCGATGCGGCGTGCATCGGGGAGCGCGGAAATCAACAGCGTGACCTCGCCCGCCTCCTTGCGGTGCAACCGCGTGCCGGAAAGCTTGACCAGATAGGCGGAAAGCGATTTTTCGTATCGCTCCGCAAGGGCGGCGTTTGACGTGATCCGTGCGGCGCGCCCCTTATCGTAATTTTCCAGTTGCAGGCAGGCGGAAAGAAAGTTGTCGCCCGTCAGCTCCGTCATGCGAAGGAAAGCCGCACGGGAAAGCCCCAAGGCAAAGGAGGGGGAGCCGAGAAAACGATCGTCGAGGAGGGAAAGCTGTTCCTTTTCCCCTTCCTCCTCTTTCCCGGCATTACCCGCTTTTTCCCGCACGGTCAGCGTGGCAAGGCGCAACAACCCACGCGAGAACGGAAGCAGAATTGCCGTGGCGGCAAGGTTGAAAATGGTGTGAATCAGCGCCACCGCCGCCTCATTGACCACGATCCCACGGGGGATGACACCAACCGCCCGGAAAAGATGGAACAGCCCCAGCAGAATCACCGCGCCGAATGTATTGAAATAGAAATGAATCAGTGCCGCGCGCTTGGCGTTTTTCCCTGCTCCCACGCCGGAAAGCAACGCCGTGACACAGGTGCCGATATTCTGACCCATCACGATCGGCACCGCCATTTCCGCCGTGAGTGCGCCACTGCCCGACAAAACCTGCAAAATGCCGATAGAGGCGGAGGAGGATTGGAGCACCGCCGTGAGCAATGCCCCGGCAAGAAGCCCCGCCAGCGGATTCCGGAAGATGGTCAGCACCGAGACAAAGGCGGGGTTTTCCGCCAGCGGCGCGGCGGCGGTGCTCATCATTTCCAGCCCCGCAAAAAGAATGCCGAAACCGGCAAGCACCGTGCCGAGATCCCGCGCGCGGTCACGCTTGCCGAACAGCAACAGCACCGTACCAACCGCCGCCAAAATTGGAGAAAGCGCCGCGGGGGTCAGCAACAGCAAAAACGGGTTGTCCCCCGAAATACCGGAGAGCGACAGGAGCCACGCCGTCAGCGTGGTGCCGAGGTTTGCCCCCATAATGACCCCCACGGCATGGGAAAGCGACATCATCCCCGCGTTGACAAACCCCACCACCATCACCGTGGTGGCGGAGGAGGACTGCACCGCGGCGGTGACCAGCGCGCCAAACAGCACGCCGCGCAGCGGCGTGCGGCACATCCGCGCAAGCAGTGCCTCCATCCTCCCGCCGGAAAGTTTGGTCAGCCCTTTTCCCATCCCGGACATGCCGTAAAGAAAAAACGCCAGCCCCCCGATAAATGAAAGCACCGTCAGCATTCCGCCACTCCCCCTTTTGGTTATGTAGCCGGCAAAAATATTCCGCGGGGAGGGGGCGGATTTCCGCTATGTGAAAGAAACGGGGTCGCACCAAGCGATGCGACCCCAAAGTCGATTCTTTACTGTTACTTGGAAATGCGGTTCTCGTAGCTCTCGATCATTTTCTTGACCATCTGACCGCCGATAGAGCCAGCCTGACGGGCAGTGAGATCACCGTTGTAGCCCTGCTGAAGGTTTACGCCAACCTCGTTGGCAGCCTCCATTTTGAACTGTTCGAGCGCCTGCTTTGCAGTCTTGTTTGCCATTTTGAAACTCCTTTGTCCGCTTTTTACCATCCTCCGGCACATCTGCCCGTCGGCGGCATGCGGACTTCTCTATTTTCATGAGCGTTTGCACGCTCTGTTACTATTGTGTTCCTTACACGAAAATTTATGATTGGCAAATTTTCCGGTTTCGCGCCGCAAAAAGTTTGCGAATCCTCTTGACACAGGACGTGCATTCCGTTATATAATAAAGAAAAAAGCAGGAGGTTTCCTTATGAGAAAAAACTTCGGTGCAAAACCCTACACCTATCCGCAACCGGTGTTCATCCTTGCCGCCTACGGCGAGGACGGCACACCCTGCGCGATGAACGCCGCGTGGGGCGGGATCAGCGATGACAACGAGCTTTCCATGTGCATCAGCGCAGGGCATAAGACCACCAAAAACATTCTCGCAAAAGGCGCGTTCACCGTCAGCATGGCAACGGTGAAATACCTTGCCGCGTGCGACTATGTGGGCATTGTTTCGGGCAATACGGTACCCGATAAATTTGAAAAAGCCGGCTTTCATGCGGTAAAATCCGCTTTTGTGGACGCGCCGCTGATTGAGGAGCTGCCCGTGGCGGTGGAGTGCCGCCTGAAAAGTTATGACGAGAATACCTGCCGCATGGTGGGCGAGATTGTCAACGTGAGCGTGGATGAAAGCGTGCTGGACGAGAACGGCAACGTGGACGTGGCAAAAGTGCGCCCCATCACGTTTGACCCGTTCAACAACACCTATGTTGCCCTTGGCGAGATCGCCGGCAAAGCCTTTCATGACGGGAAAGAGCTGAAATAAACCGTTGCAAAAACGCCCCCGGATATACTCCGGGGGCGTTTTTTTATTTGGTCAACACAAACGTGTACACATCATAAGTGTAGGACTTGGTCTTGTCAAACGTGAAAGACC
>URMC01000058.1 GCA_900548735.1 uncultured Eubacteriales bacterium
CCCCCTGCGTCCCCCCGCGAAAACCTTTGAAAAAGGATTGCACGCGCCGCACCGAAAGGCGAAATTCCATCGCGGGCTGCCAATACAACAGGCAAGCGTGCACCCCCGCGGGTTCGCACAACCCCCGTAGGGTGGCGGCGGTTGTCTGTGGTAAGAGGTCACCCGCAATGTTCGCACAAGCCAAAGGCCCCCTTGTGTAAAGGGGGCTGGCGCGGGAGCGCCTGAGGGATTGTAAAAGTGTGGAGTTTGCAGAAAAGAAAAAGAAGATAGTTTGTGTCAGGTACAACCCCTCCGCCTCGTTTCACTCGGCACCTCCCCTTACACAGGGCAGGCTCATAAGTGCGCTACCGGTTAGCGGGATAAAAGCCCTTGCCAGCGGGAGGGGAAACCCCTCCCCTACGGAAATTTGTTTTTGCCGGAACAGCGGGCGACCAATGGTCTCCCGAAAGGCTCCCTCCGGGAGGGGGGCTGACCCCACCCCGCAAAAACGCTGAATGTTTTCTTCACAATGTCCGTACCTCCCGGCGGCGATTGCCGGAAAGTTTTGAAAGGAATCAGGGGGAAACTTTTCCCAAAAACATCCTCCTGTGAAAAAACAATGAAATATTTACTCGGTATCGATTTCGGCGGCGGCTCCTCCAAGGTAACGCTGTTGGATACGCGCGGCAACATCGCGGCACAGCACGCGGTGGAGTACCCCACCGCACACCCCGCCCCGGGCGCCTGCGAACAATCCACCACCGACTGGCTGTCCGCGCTTTGCGAAAACACCCGCGCGGTGCTGGGCGCGGGCTTTTCCGCCTCGGACATCCTCGCGGTGGCGATTGACTCCGCCACGCACACGGCGGTCCTGTGCGACGGGGAAATGACCCCCTTGCGCCCCGCCATTCACTGGACGGACTCGCGCGCACAGGCAGAGGCGCGGGAACTGCGCGAGGCGGCAGGGGAGCGCATTTTCGCCCTCACCTGCCACAAGCCCGACACCATCTGGACGCTCCCGCAACTCCTGTGGCTCAGCCGCCGGGAGCCGGAGACGATGCGCGCGTTGCGTCACCTCTTTTTTGAAAAAGATTACATCCGCTATTTTCTCACCGGCGTGTGGTGTACCGACTATATTGAAGCCGAAGGCAGTATGCTTTTTGACGTTACCCGCGGGGCGTGGAGCGCGGAACTTGCCGCCCTTTGCGGCGTGCCGCTTGCCGCCCTGCCGCCCGTGGTTGCCCCCACCGACATCGTAGGCGCGGTGACCCCGGGGGCGGCGGCAAAAACCGGGCTGCTTGCGGGCACCCCGGTGGTCTGCGGCACCACCGACACGGCGATGGAACTGTTTGCCGCGGGCGCCGTGGGGCTTGGCGATACCACGGTCAAACTTGCCACGGCGGGGCGCATCTGCGTGATTACCGACCGCGCGTACCCCCACCGGGATCTGGTCAATTATTCTCATATCGTAAAAGGGCTGTGGTACCCCGGCACCGCCACCAAGGCGGCGGCATCGTCTCTTCGCTGGTACCGCGACACGTTCGGCGGTAATTACCGGGAACTGGACGCCGCCGCGGCAGGGGTTCCCATCGGTGCCGGGGGGCTTTTGTATCACCCTTACATCAACGGAGAGCTGACCCCCTTTGCTGACCCCGCGCTCTGCGGCAGTTTTACGGGCATCCGCTCCACGCACACAAAGGCGCATTTTACCCGCGCGGTGCTGGAGGGGGTGGCGCTCTCGCTCCTGCACTCGAAACAAACGCTTGCCGGAATCGGCGTGCCGGCTGGGCATGGCGCAGTGCTCATCGGCGGCGGGGCAAAAAGCCCGCTGTGGCAGAAAATCACGGCGGACTGCCTTGGGATGACCCTGCGGCTGACCGAAAGCAGTGACTCCTCGCTTGGCTCCGCCATGCTGGCGGGCGTTGCCGCGGGCGTGTTTGAAAATCCTGCCGCGGCGGCGAAACGCTGTGTGCACGAGACCGGCACGGTCACGCCCGACGCGGAAAACACCGCCGCATACGCGAAGATTTTTGCGCGCTATGTGCGCATTGCCGAAGCGCTGGCGCCCATTTACCGCGAGGAAACGCCATGAAGATTGTGGTTTGCGTGCGCCCCGGGGCGGACGGGGAGATCGGCCCTTTTGACGCGGCGGCGCTGGAATGTGCCCTGCGCGTGCCGGGGGCAGAGGCAGAACTGCTTTCCATGGCTCCCCCGAAAGGGGCGGAAGTGCTGTTGCGCCTGACGCGCCTTGGGGCAAAACACGCGTATCTGCTCTCCGACCCTGCTTTTGCGGGGTCCGACACGCTTGCCACCTCCTATGTACTCTCGCTGGCGCTGAAGCGGCTGAAACCGGACCTGGTGCTTTGCGGCAGAAAAACGCTGGAGGGGGACACGGGGCAGGTCGGCGCGGAGCTTGCCGAACGTTGCGGGTTCTCCCTTGCCGCCGAGGTGTTGGAAATCCTCGGAGAGGATGGCGGCGGCGTGCGCGTGCGCACGAGAGAAAATGACGAAAAACGCGTCACGTATCCCGCCCTTTTGTGTATGGAGCGGGTGGCGACACTCCGCTTTCCCGGTATTTTTTCCAAACCGGGGGACGTGACGGTGTGGAACGCCGCCGACCTCGGCGCGGACGTTGCACGCTGCGGAAACGCCGGCTCCCCCACGCGGGTGTTGTATGCAAGAGAGAACGCGCGCGACCGCCGCAAATGCACGTGGATCTCCCCGGCGGAACTGGACGGGGTCATCCGTACGGCGCTGAAAAAAAAGCGCGCCGCGCCCGCGGTGGAGCGGGCGGGCGAGCTGCCCGGGATTTATTGTGTGGGGGAGCGGGCACGCGCCGCGGCGGGTGCCGTCAGCGGGTGCGTACAGGTGTTGGAGCCGGAGCCCGCCGCGGCGCTGGCGGAAAAAATCCGCGAAAGGAACCCCACCGCCGTGTTTTTTGACACCGCGCCGGAAAGCAGGGAGCTGGCGGCGCGGCTGGCGGTGCTGTTGGAAACAGGACTTTGCGCCGACTGCACGGCGCTGGAAGTGCAGGAGGGGGAGCTTTTGATGGTGCGCCCCGCGTTTGCGGGGGATAGGATTGCGGGCATTGTCTGCCGCACGCGCCCCGCGCTGGCGACTTTGCGTGCAGAGGATACAACGGCGGGGGAGTTGATTTTTACGCTTGGTATGGGCGCAAAGCCTTACCGGGAGCGGCTGACCCGGCTGGCGGAGCGGTACGGCGCGGAGCTTGGCGCCACGCGCGCCGCCGTGGACGACGGTTGGATGCCGTACCCCGCGCAAATCGGGCTGACCGGCAGGAGCGTTGCCCCTGCGGTTTATGTGGCGTTTGGCGTTTCGGGCGCGGTGCACCACATCGCGGGGATGAAAAGTGCCGGCACGGTGATTGCCGTCAACCGCGACAAATCCGCCCCGATTTTCGATTATGCCGATTACGGCATTGCGGCAGATCTGGAAACGCTGTAATCGCGGTTGCCTGCGGCGGGGCTTTCAGAGTCAGTTGGGCGCACACGCCCAATGCTTGGCGCCAGCTGCCCAAAAGTTTTTGCGGGATTTAAAGGGGGCTTTTTCAAAAAGCCCCCTTTTCGCGCGCCTGCGGCGGGGGCACCTGCGGACACCGTCTTCGACGGGGGCTGGTCGGCTGACGCGGTGCTTTGGGTACGCACACCCAATGTACGGCGTCAGCGCCGGAAAGTTTTTGCGGGATTTAAAGGGGGCTTTTTCAAAAAGCCCCCTTTTCACGCGTCTGCGGCGGGGGCACCTGCGGACACCGTCTTCGACGGGGGCTGGTCGGCTGACGCGGTGCTTTGGGTACGATTCCGGGAACTTGTTTCCTCCAAAAATCCTAATTCCGTTTACGGTCCGCACGAATGATGCCCGCCCTTTATTTGTGAAAGAGTTTTTTAGTCTGATACTTCGGCTCACAGGTCATCTGCACGCCCAGTTTTTTGAGCACGCTTTCGTCTACCTGCGCCAGAATCACGGTGGAGTGCGCCTCGCAATGGCGCAGTTTGTCCAGTTCGTTCAGCGCGTGGCGCGCCACGTCGCTGGTCACGGCGCTGATGGCAAGCGCAATCAGCACTTCGTCCAGGTGCAATCTCGGGTTGTGGTTGCCGAGGCGTTCCACTTTCAGTGCCGACACCGGCGCCAGAATTTCGGGCGAGATGAGATCCTGCGTTTTGTCAATCCCCGCCAGCGCCTTGAGCGCGTTGAGCACCGCGGCGGAAACCGCGCCCAACAGTTTGGAGGTTTTGCCCGTGACCACGCGCCCGTCCGTCAGCTCAATCGCCACGGCGGGTCCATCTGTCTCCTCGGCGCGCGCAATCGCTTTTGCCACCACCGGGCGGTCGTTGCAGTCAATCCCTGCGGACTGCATCAGCAGTTTGATTTTCTCGGCTTCACTGCCGTCGCTCTCGCCTTTGCGGGCGGCACAAAGCGCCTTGTAGTAGCGGCGCACAATCTCGTCGTTTGCCGCCTCACGCACTGCGGCGTCGTCCACAATGCAAAAGCCCGCCATGTTCACGCCCATGTCCGTGGGCGACTTGTAGGGGCAGGAGCCGTAAATCGACTCAAACATCGCCTTGACCACCGGGAAAATCTCCACGTCCCGGTTGTAGTTGACGGCGGTTTTGCCGTATGCCTCCAAGTGGAACGGGTCAATCATATTCACATCGCAAAGGTCGGCGGTCGCCGCCTCGTATGCGATATTGACCGGATGCTTGAGCGGAATGCTCCAGATCGGGAAAGTTTCAAATTTCGCATAGCCGGAGCGGATACCGCGCTTGTTGTCATGATACAGCTGGGAAAGGCAGGTCGCCATTTTTCCGGAGCCGGGCCCCGGCGCCGTCACCACCACCAGCGGGCGGGTGGTCTCGATATATTCGTTTTTGCCGTAGCCCTCGTCGCTCACGATTTTTGCCACGTCCATCGGGTACCCGGCAATCGGGTAATGGCGGAACACCCGGATACCGAGCGACTCCAGGTGCTTCTGAAACGCCACGGCGGCGCTCTGCCCCGTGAAGCGGGTCAGCACCACGCTGCCCACATACAGCCCGAAGCCACGGAATGCGTCAATCAGGCGCAGCACATCCTGGTCATAGGTAATGCCGAGGTCGCCCCGCACCTTGTTTTTCTCAATATCCGCGGCATTGATGGCGATTACCACTTCCGCCTCTGCCGCCAGCTGTACCAGCATGCGGATTTTGCTGTCCGGGGCGAAGCCGGGCAGCACGCGCGCGGCGTGAAAATCGTCAAACAGCTTGCCGCCGAACTCCAGGTACAGCTTGCCGCCGAACTGGGCAATGCGCTCTTTGATATGCTCGGACTGGGTGCGGATATATTTGTCGTTGTCAAAGCCGATCTTAAACATAACTCCTCCGTGATGTGCAATTTCAATACGGATAACAGTATAACACAAACCCGGCGGCGCGGCAAGATGTTTTTTTCATTTTCGACAAAATGCCCGCGCTTTTGTAACCTTTCACAAACGCACATTTTTTCCTTTTTCTTGCATTTCTCCCCGGAATGTGGTACACTATAAAAAAGAACGATTTTCATCCCGACAAAGGAAGAAACGGAGAAGTTATGAAAGATGTTTTACGCGTTGGGGTCGCCGTGCCCCCGCTCCGCGTGGCGGATGTGACCTACAACCTGGAAAAAATCAGAAAACAGTTAAAAGAAGCGGAGTCAGCCGGCGTTTCGGTGCTTGCCTTTCCGGAGCTGGCGATCCCCGGCTACACCTGCGGGGATCTGTTTACCTCCGAGGCGCTGTTGCCCCGCGTGGAGGCGGCGCTGACGGCGCTGGCGGCAGACGTGCCGGAGGGGATGCTGGTGGCAGTGGGCGCGCCGTTGCTTGCCGGCGGGCAGCTTTTCAACTGCGCGGTGGTGCTTTCCGGCGGGAAGATTATCGGCGCGGTGCCCAAAACCTTTATCCCCAACTATGCCGAGTTTTACGAGCGGCGGTGGTTCTCCTCCGCGCGCGACCTGAAGGTGGACACGCTGACCGTCGGGGGCGACACGTTCCCCATCGGGGCGGATCTGCTCTTCCGCACGCCGGGCGGCACCACCGTGGGGCTGGAAGTCTGCGAGGACTATTGGGCTCCGCTGCCGCCGAGCACGTTTCTTGCCATGAACGGGGCGGAAATTTTAATCAACCTTTCCGCCAGCAACGAGACGGTGCAAAAACGTGCCTACCGGCGGGAGCTGGCGGTTCAGCAGTCGGCGCGCACGCTCTCGGCATATCTTTACACCAGCTCCGGGTCGGATGAATCGACCAGCGACCTGATTTTCTCCGGGCACGGGATGATTACGCTTTCCGGCACCATGGTGGCGGAAAACAAAAATTATATCGACAACGACTACACGCTGTTTGCAGACCTGGATCTGGGGCGCATCCGCTATGACCGCCGCCATAACAAGACCTTTTCGGACTGCGTGGCGATCTATGCCGACAAAAACGCCGTGCGCACGGTGAATATCAGAGAGTTTGCGGAGTCCGACGCGGCGCTGTTGCACGTGGGGCGGTTGCCCTTTGTGCCGGGCGACAAAAACTCCCGCCTGGAGCGTTGCATGCAGATTTTCGATATGCAGTCCGCGGCGCTGGCGCGGCGCTTGTCGGTCACGGGCGGCAAGCTGACGCTGGGCATTTCCGGCGGGCTGGATTCGACCCTGGCGCTACTGGTCGCCATCCGCGCGATGGAGCGGCTGTCGCTCCCGCGCACCAATATCATCGCCGTGACCATGCCGTGCTTCGGCACCTCGGACGAAACGCTTGCCAACGCGCTGGAACTGATGAAAACCCTTGGCGTCACCTCCCGCACCGTGCCGATCAAGGAGGCGGTGTTGCAGCACTTCCGCGACATCGGGCATGACGCGCACGACTATTCCGTGACCTACGAAAACGCGCAGGCAAGAGAGCGCACGCAGGTGCTCATGGACATGGCAAACAAAGAGGGCGGCATTGTGCTGGGCACCGGGGATCTCTCGGAACTGGCGCTGGGCTGGTGCACCTACAATGCCGACCATATGAGTATGTACGGGGTTAACTCCGGCGTGCCGAAAACGCTGGTGCGCTGGATTATTTCCGCCGTGGCGGACAACGACCTCTTTCCGGAGGCAACGGCGGTGCTTCGCCGCGTGATTGACACCCCGATCAGCCCGGAGCTGTTGCCGCCCGACGCGGTGGGAAACATCACGCAAAAAACCGAAGAAATTGTGGGGCCCTATGCCCTTCATGACTTTTTCCTCTACTATGCCGTGCGGTTCTGCTATGCGCCGAAAAAGATTTTTGAGCTGGCGCTCATCGCCTTTGAAGGGCACTTTGACCGCGCCACCGTCAAAAAGTGGCTGGGGGTGTTTTACCGCCGGTTCTTCAACCAGCAATTCAAGCGCAACTGCCTGCCTGACGGGGTGAAAATCGGCACCATTTCGCTCTCCCCGCGCGGGGATTGGCGTATGCCCGCGGACGCATCGTCCGCCGATTGGCTCCGCGAGATTGAAGAATTATAAGGGCTTGCATCATTCGTGCAGAGCCCCTGCGGACACCGTCTTCGACGGCGGCTTTCAGAGTCGGTTGGGTGCCCCCGCCGCAGGCGGTGTGCGCAGGTGCCGCACCCTTTGAAAGGTTGGATTTTTGCCACACGAACGGCACAAACGCCAAAGGGGGGGCTTTTGCCCCCCCTTTGGCGTTTCAGCTATCCTTTTTGTTGGAGTTGTTTTGCTCCAGCGCGCGGAGCGCGTCTACCAGTGCGCGGGTCGCCGCCACGGTGCGGATATAGGCGCGGTCACGCATCGGAGAGACCGACAGCCGCCGGCAACCGACCCCGTTTGCGGTTGCCACCGCGATATACACGGTGCCGACCGGCTCGGTTTCGCTTCCTCCGCCCGGCCCCGCATAGCCGGTGGTGGCAATGCCGACGGCCGCGCCCATCCGGGCGCGGACGTTTTGCGCCATTGCCTGTGCCACCTCGCGGCTGACGACCGTGTGCGCGGCAATCAGTTCCTCCGGCACGCCGAGCAGAGCCGTTTTTTCCCGCGTCTGATAGGTCACCACGCCCCCCGCCACAACCGAGGAGCACCCGGCGATGTCGGTCAGGCGCTTGGCAATCAGCCCGCCCGTGCAGGACTCCGCCGTGGCAACGCAAAGCCCGCGTTTCTGAAGCGCGGCAACCAGCGCCGCCTCCGGCGAATCCACGTCAATTCCGTAAATATCCCCCCCAACGGGTGAAGTTTTAACGGTTTCTACCACCCGGTCACACATCTCCCGCGCCTCTTTTTCACTGTCGGCTTTGGCGGTCACGCGCAAACGCACCTCGCCCTCTTTGCAGTAAAGCGCTGCGGTAGGGTTTTCGGCTTCAAAAAACGCGGGGGTCAGCGCCGCTTCCACTGCCGATTCACCCATCCCGCAGATCATGACATTGCGGCTGACCAGCACCGTATGGCGGCGTTTTTTTAAAAAGGGGGCTACCTGTGTGTCAAAAAGCGGCTCCAGCTCACGCGGGGGGCCGGGCAGGAGCACCGCAATTTTTCCTTCCTCGTTTTCCAGCGCCAGCGCGGGGGCGGTGCCGTAATCGTTGAGAAAGACGGTGGCGCCCTTCGGCATCATCGCCTGTTTTTTGTTGTTGGGAGTCATAACTCTGCCCGTAGCGGCAAAATAGCGCTCAATCCGCTCCAACGCAGGGGCGCACAGCTCCGTTTCCCGCCCGAAAACCGACGCGGCAACCTCCTTTGTCAGGTCGTCCCCGGTGGGACCAAGCCCCCCGGAAAGCACCACCAGATCCGCGCGGGAGAGCGCGCCGCGCAATTCCTCGGCAAGGCGCCCCGGGTTATCGCCCACCACGCTCTGGCGGAACACCCCGATGCCGAGCGCGGCAAGCCGGCGTGACAGAAACGCGGCGTTGGTGTTGACAATGTCGCCGAGCAACAGCTCCGTGCCCACGCACAGAATTTCGGCTTTTTGCAGTTCGTTTTTCATATTTCCGATCTCCTTTTCGCCTGACGGAAAATCCGCCCGCTTGCGCGGCATCACCGCGGGCGGCGTTTTTTCGCCGCGGAAAACCCGAAGGTGCCGATCTTTTTTCCGAGGGCAAAATACTCGCCGTGGGCATAGGCACAAAGCGCCGCCTTCTCCAGGTGCAGTTTTCCGGCGCTGTCCAGCAGAGTTTCGTCCGCGTACACCGCCACAATGTCGGCGAGAAACATCTCGTGTGAGCCAAGCGGCTGCGTGTTTGTCACGCGACAGCAAAGCGAGACCGGGCATTCCGCGATCAGCGGCGCCGCCACGTCCTCCACAAACTGCCGCGTGAGGTGGCATTTTTCAAATTTATCCACCTTTGCCCCGGTATACGTGCCGCAAAAATCCGCCGCGCGTACCAGAGTCGCGGGGGTGAGATTGAGCACAAACTCGCCTTTTTCTTTCAAAATTCCGTAAGAAAACCGCGAGGGGCGCACCGAAATATAGGTTTTCGGCGGGATGGTGTTGAGAATCCCCGTCCACGCTACGGTCAGAATGTTGGATTTTTCCGCGTCCCCGCAACTGACCATCACCGGGGGCAGGGGACCCAGCAGCGTCCCGCCCCGAAATTTGACTTTTTGCATACCGTCCCCCCCTTAAAACGCAATCCGGGTTACCGAAAGCGCCCGGTTGTTCACCGCGTCGATCTCAAACAGCGCCCCCGTCGCGCGGGGCGCGCCGGTCGCCACGCGGAAGCGGGTCGGCATATGGGTGCGGAAGCGGTTCAGCACGTCTTCGGTGCGCACGCCCAAAATTCCGTCCGCAGGTCCGCACATTCCGAGGTCGGTGATGTACCCCGTGCCGCCGGGCAGTACCTGCTCGTCCGCCGTCTGTACGTGCGTGTGCGTGCCGAACACGGCGGCAAGGCGCCCGTCAAAATACCGCGCCAGCGCCAGTTTTTCGGAGGTTGCCTCGGCGTGCACGTCCAGCACCGCCGCGTCATAGCGCCCGCGTTCCTCCGCCAGCGCCCGCTCCACCGCGGCAAACGGATCGTTCAGCGCGTCCATAAACACACAGCCCGACACATTCATCACCAGCACCCGCCAGCCGTCCGCCGAGGTCACCACCCGCGCGCCGCAACCCGGGCACTCGCCGGGAAAGTTCAGGGGGCGGATGACGCTTTTGCTGTCGTCCAGAAACGTGTAAACGTCCCGCCGGTCAAAAATATGATTGCCGGACGTGAGAAAATCCACCCCCGCGGCAAACAGTTCCTCCGCCGCGTCGGGCGAAAGCCCGTGAATATCGCACACGTTTTCCGCGTTGGCAATCACGAAATCCGCGCCCAGCGCCGCGCGGAGGCGGGGCAACTCCCGCCGGAGAAACGGGAGCGCGGCAAGCCCTACCACGTCCCCTAATGCAAGCAGTTTCATATAAAGTTCCTTTCTGAGCCCCGGAATCGGGCAAAAATCCACGCACAGTATAGCATATTTCCTGCGGTTTTGCAAGCCGCCCGGCAAAATGAACAGAAGCCGGGAATGGCAACTGTGAAATGTGACCAAATTTCACAAAAGCCCTTTACAAAAAGTGAATTTTTGATATAATATAGATGTGTTTATTCCGAATAAGACGAGGTTGCGATATGCGAAAGTGGCTTGCGCTGTGCCTGGCGCTGTTGATGGTTTTGCCGTTGTTTGCGGCGTGCAAAGCCAAAACCGGAAGTCTGACCCTGTTTGAGGGGGGCAGCGGCGTGCTGATTTATGACGCCGATTTGCTGAATTTCAAAGAGGCGGGCGAGTTTGCGGCAAAAATCGAAAAGGCGACCGGCGCAAAACTGACCACCGCCAAAGGGTACAGCGGTAGCGCGCCGCGCATTGTGCTCGGCAATGTGGACGCAGAGAGCGTGCGCGCCGTGACCGGGAATCTGAGAAAGAACGACTACGTGCTGAAAATCAGCGGTGAGGACTACATCATCGGCGCCACGTCCACCACGGCGCTGAAAAAAGCCATGCAGTATTTTCTCGATAACATCCTGACCGGCGCGAAAGACGGCGTGCTGAAGCTTTCCGCCAAGCAGGACTACCTGTTTGAGGATACTTACAAAGTGGACGGATTTTCCGTGGGAGGCATTTCGCTCTCCTCAATGGAAATCGTGGTACCCAAATCCCCTACCGTTTCCGAATACCGCACGGCGGTGTTGCTGCAACAGCATCTGCTGAATTACGTCGGCTACTCTCTGCCCCTCAAAAAGGGCGTGATCAACGAGGGCGCCGCGGGCTGGATCAAGATCGGCGCGTCGCTTTGCGAAAAAGCAAAGGCGGGCGAGGCGCACTCCTATGCCGTGGCAGTCAGCGGCAGCACGATGGAGATCGTGGCGGAGGACTTTTACGGCTACGAGGCGGTGCAAAGCCTTTTGCAAAGCACCGTGTTTGCCGCAAGAAACCAGCAAAAGGAAATGAATGACGACACCGCGTTCTCCGGCACGGGGGATGCCAAGGACGTGCTGAACCATGAGGGCGACGTGCGGCTGGCGTTCAACAATATCCACGGCAGCTGCGACC
>URMC01000059.1 GCA_900548735.1 uncultured Eubacteriales bacterium
AAGCCGCACCGCAGGTGCCGTCAGCCGACCAGCCCCCGTCGAAGACGGTGTCCGCAGGTGCCCCCGCCGCAGGCGGCGCAGGTGCCGACCAATGGTCGTCCTTTTGCTCCGCAGTTACTTTTCTCACCGTGCCTCCAGCGGGGTATAACAGCGCTCCGGCGCGATACATTTATAGCCGGGGCGGATAATTTTCTTTCCGGTACAGAACTCCTCCATCCGGTGCGCGCACCAGCCTGCCACACGGGCAAGGGCAAACAGCGGGGTATACATGCACACGGGGATCCGCAACATCCGGTAAATCAGCCCGGAATACAGATCCACATTCGCGCAAAGAGCCCGGTCGGTGCCCTTGTAAGCGTTGAACAGGTCAGGGCTCAGCCGCTCGATGGATTCCAACAGGGCAAAATCTTCCCCATATCCGTTTTTCTCGGCAAGCCCGCGGGCGTAGTGCTTCAACAGCACTGCACGGGGGTCGGATTTTGTGTACACCGCATGCCCCATGCCGTAGATCAGCCCACTGCCGTCATTCGCCTCCCCACGGAGAATTTTCAGAAGAAAATCGGTCAGTGCCCCATCGTCTCTCGGGTTGCTTACATTTGCTTTGATACAATCAAACATTTCCTGTACCTTGATGTTGGCACCGCCGTGGCGGGGTCCCTTCAGCGCGCCGATTGCCGCGCCGACGGCGGAATAAGTATCGGTGCCGGAGGAGGCAAGCACCCGGCAGGCAAAGGCGGAGTTGTTGCCCCCGCCGTGCTCGGCGTGCACGACCAGGCACAGGTCCAACAGCCGCGCTTCCTCCTCGGTGTAGCTCTTGTCGGAGCGAAGCATGCGCAAAAAGTTTTGCGCAGTGGAAAGGTCCTCCCTCGGGTTGTGCAGGTTGAGGCTTCTTCCCTCAAATACATTTTTGTAGACCGCATAAGCGTGCGCGGCAATCACCGGCACCCGTGCCACCAGCTGCATGCTTTGCCGCAGCATGTTGGAAAGACCGTTGTCATCCGGGGCATCGTCATACGCGTAGAGCGCCAGCACCCCGGTTGCCATTTTGTTCATGATGGAGGGGGAGGGGGCCTTCATCAGGATATCCTCATCAAAGCGCGGCGGCAGCTTTGCGTAAAGATTGAGCAACTGATGAAAATGCTCCAGCTGCGAGGGGGTCGGCAGATTGCCGAAAAAGAGCAGATAACAGCATTCCGCAAAGCCGAAGCGCCCCTCCTTTACGAAATTTTCGCAAAGCTCCGTCAGGCGGTATCCGCGGTAGGAAAGCTCACCTTCTACGGGCATGCGTTCCCCCTCGCTCAATACATAACCGTGCGCGTTGCCGATTTTTGTCACCCCCGCCGTGACTCCGGTACCGTCCGGCTCGCGCAGTCCGCGCTTGACCTTGTAGCTCTCAAATGCGGCAGGCGGAATCCGGTAAGTCTCCTTGGATTCGTCCAGTAATTCCCGCAAAAGCGCTTCGCTTTCCCGTTCCCGTTCCGGTTTTGCATCAAAATAGTTCATATTGTCTCCTTTCCGGGCGGCATACGAGTGCACGCCCCCGCCGGTGCTTATTGGGCTTTAGTATAACACAGTTTGCCTTATTTTGCAAGTTTATTTTTATAAAAATTCATAAAAGAAACGAAAATTTACCACATAAGCCTGCATATTTCACAACCAGCGGTGCTTTTTGAAGGTTCTTAAACAAATAACGGCAATTACGAAAGCCAAGGCGATCACAAACACATACCCGTAGCGCCAATGAAGCTCCGGCATATACTGAAAGTTCATCCCATACCAGCCGGTCAATAGGGTCAAAGGGAGAAACAGGGCGGAAAGCACGGTAAAGGTCTTCATCGTGTGATTGAGACGGATATCCAGCATTGACTGGTACGCGGCGGAGCAGTGCTCCAGCTGTAACCGCAGAGATTCGACCCCTTCCGACAGGCGCCGTGCCTTGTCGGTAAACAGCTTGAAGTAACGAAGCTCCTCAGAGGGGAAAAGCCCGTTTTCATCCTCTCCCAGCGCTTCCCCGATATCAATAAGCTGTTCATAGTAGTTGTGAAGCAATAGTAATTCCTGCTTTTGGCGCAACAGTGTGCCGGTAAATCCTTCTTCTGCCTGCCCGCGCAGAACGCTTTCCTCCAGGTCCGAAAAAGCAAACTCCATATCCTCCAGCCGTTTGCCGTCCCCCTCGATCAGCCCGTCAAAAAAAGCGAACACCGCCTTTTCAAAGGTCAGTGCCGGGGCAGGGAAGCGCCGCATTGCCCCGGAAAACAGCGCGGCGGTGCTGTTGTCCCGGTCGTGAATGTTGACCAGCAAAAAGAGGTTGCGGCAAAGATAAAACGCCGCGGGGTCCTCGCCTACGGTGCGCCCGACCCCTAATTTCAGCGTGCCGAAGGTGTAGCGGTCATAGACCTCCACACTGCTGCGGAAGTAGCGTACCTCCTCCCGGCATTCCTGCACCGTATAGGGCGAAAAGTCCATACACGGTGCGAGTTTTTCCAATTCCGCCACCGAAACAAAGCCGAACGTAAGGGCGCGCAGCGGCGCGGTGATCCACGGCTTTTCCAGCCAGCGCCCGGTGGTGCTTTCCCATTCGTAAAACAAAATATTTCTGCCTTTCCTTTTTTCTTAGTATGCCCGCTTCCAGGCATTTTTGCCGCAATCTTTGCGCCGCCCCGATTCCCCTTTTTTCTCGGTTGACAAGTAAAATAAATTATGATATAATTATTATATATGTGCAAGGGGGGGTGGCGTGATGAAGGAAATCTTTCCGGGTGTGGCGGGTAACGCGCTGCTCAAGGAGCGTCTGGCGCCCAAACTGCTTGCCGGCAGGCTCCCTCACGCACTGATTCTGGAGGGGAAAGCAGGCTCCGGCAGGCGCACATTCGCGCGGGAGATTGCCATGGCGGCGGCGTGCGAAAAGCGCGCGGATCCGGCACTGCCCCTGCCCTGCGGCGAATGCGAGGCATGCCGCAAGATCGGGAACGACCTTTCCCCTGATATTCTGCGTATCGCGCGTGCGCCGGGCAAAGCCACGCTCGGCGTGGAGGCGGTGCGGGGGGTGCGCGAGAGCGTACGCACCGTGCCGAATGATCTGGATGTAAAAATCTATATCATCGAGGATGCGGACACCATGACCGTGCAGGCGCAAAACGCCCTGTTGCTGACGCTGGAGGAGCCGCCGCAGTACGTGTTGTTTCTCCTGCTGGCGACCGACGCGATGGTACTGCTGGAAACCATCCGCTCCCGCGCGCCGGTCTACCGCACGCAACCGGTAAGCGAGCGCGAAATGCGGGAGTATCTGATTGCCCACTCGCCGGAGGCGGCGCGCCTTTTCCGCGAAGCACCGGAGGAAGCCGAGGGGATTCTGCGGCTGTCGGGCGGCAGTATCGGCGAAGCGCTTCGTCACATCGGCGGTGCAGACCGCGCCACGCTGTTGCAATATCGGGAAAATGCGGCGGGGGTCTGCCGCCTGCTTTCCGACCGCGGTTCCCCCGCGGCGTTGCTGACGCTGATGCTGACCTTTCCGCAAGGCAGAGAGGAGCTTACGGCACAGTTGGGGGTGTTTCGTCTTGCCCTGCGGGATTTGATTTTGCTTTCCCGCACCGAAAACGCCCCGCTTTGCTTTTATACCGACCGGGAAAGCGCCGCGGAGGCGGCGGTGCACCTTCCCCCGGCGCGGTGGATGCGCTGTATTGCCGCCACTGAGGAGGCGATCTCGGCGCTTGCCGCCAATGCCAATACAAGACTGACGCTGACCCGGCTTTTTGACCGGTTGGGGAGCGCCGGCTGACCAAAGAGAACAGCCGCACGGCTGACACACGAACGGAGAAAACCATGGAAGAACAGAACAATAATAATCAGTTGCAGTCCGGCGGACAGCGCATTTCGGTGCGCCCCGGCAATTTTGTGCCGCCTGCGGGAGCGGACGGGCAAAAATCCGGAGAGGCGCGACAGGGGCGCAACCGCCGCCGCAACCGCGGGCATAACCGCCCGCAGGGCGCTCAGGGTGCACAGGGTGCACAGAACACACAGGGCGCACAGAATACACAGAATACACAAAGCCGTCAAGTCCCGTCGCGGGGGCAGAACCCGCAAGCCGACCGGGGCAACCGGAACGGGCAGAACCGCCAGAATGATCGTGGCGGGCAAAACCGCCGGAACGACCGCGGCGGGCGCGGGAATGCGCCGGGGGAAAGAACCGCCGGCAATCCGCAGAACGCACAAGCCGGGCTGGCGGGGCAGAACGCACAGAACGCGCAGGGTTCCGCCAGACCCGACGCCCGCGGGCAGAAAAACCGCCGGGGGGGAGCCAACGCCCGCCCGCAGAGAAACGGTAACGCCCCGCAACTGAGTGAGACGTTGCAGCGGGAGTTGGACGAGGAGTTCAGCACCCCGATGCTCAGCTCCTACCGCGGGCCCTCCAAGGCGCGTGCCGCCGAGGAAGAAGCGGTGGAGGACACGCATGAGTTTGAGGTGGATATCGCCACCGCCGCTTATCTGGTAGAGGACATTCCGTCCGGGATTCCCGCCCCTGGCGACACGGTGGTGGAGGTCATCGGCGTGCGTTTCCGCCAAGCGGGCAAGGTTTATTTCTTTGCACCGGACGGGCTGAAATGCAACGTGGGTGACTCCGTGATTGTAGACACGGCACGGGGCGCAGAGCTGGGGCAGGTGGTGATGTTAAACCGCCGGATTGCGGAAAAGGAGATTATTCAGCCCTTGCGCCACGTCATCCGCAAAGCCACGGAGGATGACCTTGCGCGTGACGCGGAAAACCACCGGCAGGAGGAAGCGGCGCTGAAAATCTGCGCCGAGAAGATTGCCGCGCACAAACTGGATATGCGCCTGGTGGACGCGCAATACGCGTTTGACAACTCCAAACTCTTGTTTTATTTCATCTCGGAAAACCGGGTGGACTTCCGCGAACTGGTGCGCGATCTTGCCGGGGTCTTTCACACGAGAATCGAGTTGCGGCAGATCGGCATCCGGGATGAATCCCGTCTGATCGGCGGGCTTGGCATGTGCGGGCGGCCGTTCTGCTGTTCCACATTCCTTTCGGATTTCGGGCAGGTCTCGGTGAAAATGGCAAAGGAACAGGGGCTTTCGATCAACGCCTCCAAAATTTCGGGCTGTTGCGGGCGGCTGATGTGCTGTCTGCGCTATGAATACGAGACCTATCGCGCCGAGGCGCGGGTGACGCCCAAAAAGGATACCGTCGTGCAAACGCCGGACGGGGAGGGCGTTGTAATCGAATCCACGCCGCTCTCGGGGCTTTTGAAGGTGCGTGTGGAGGGCTTGCCGGAGGAGGACGCCGTGCGCGTGTACCACCGGGACGACGTGACCCCCATCGGCAAAGCGGCAAAGGGCGACCGACAGAACGCCGGAAAGACAGCGCCCGTCCCCGCCGAAGAGCCGGAAAGCGGGGAACCCGAGGTCACGGAGCCGACCGACGGGGCGGAAGCATAGCCTGTCAGGTTAAGCCACCCGCTGACCGAAAAAAATACAATCATCCGAAAGCCCGCCGCAGGCGGCGGGCGGGGGAATTTCCCTGTCAGAATCCGCCAATGTAAAAAATTTTTGGTTTTTTGCAAAAACTATTTCAATTTGGCGGAAAATATGCTACAATGAGAGAAACTAAAACAGGAGGATAAGACCATGGCTTACAAAATTTCCGATGATTGCGTATCCTGCGGCGCTTGCGCTGAGCAGTGCCCCGTCGGCGCTATCAGCGAGGGCGAC
Source organism: uncultured Eubacteriales bacterium (assembly GCA_900548735.1). Lineage (GTDB taxonomy): Bacteria > Bacillota > Clostridia > Oscillospirales > CAG-272 > Firm-07. The sequence continues at coordinate 5,728 of URMC01000059.1, forward strand.
GGCAAATATGTGATCAACCCCGATCTTTGCGTAGAGTGCGGTGCCTGCGAGGGCGTATGTCCCGTTGGCGCTCCCAAAGCGGAATAATCCGAAAGGATACATACCGCCACGCAAAAGCGGCACGGTGCGGGTTTCCGCTTCGTGCCGCTTTTTCTGTGAAAGGATAAGGCTATGGAATTGCGCCCTGACGAGCGGCTGGATGCCGTAAACGAAAATATCACGCTTCTGCAAAAGAAAAACGGGCTGACCTTTGGTACTGACGCGTTTTTGCTTTCTGCCTTCTGCCGGCAGAACGCAGGCGGCGTTGCCGCTGACTTCGGGTGCGGCACGGGGATCATCGCCCTGCTACTTGCCGCGCGGCGGCGTTACCGCCATGTTTTCGCGGTAGAGGTGCAGGAGTGCTTTGCGAAAATCACGGCGGAGAATATTGAAAAAAACGGGTTTTCTCACACCGTTACCCCACTTTTTGCGGATGTGCGGACTCTGACCCCCGCCGCGTTCGGGCGGGAGCTGGACGTGGTGGTTGCCAACCCGCCGTACCTGAAAAAGGAGTGTGGGTTTGCCTCCCCGCACCCGGAAAAGCAGATTGCGCGGCATGAGGAATCGGGCGGCATTGCCGATTTTGCCGCCGCGGCGGCGCGGTGTTTAAAAAGCGGCGGGCTTTTTTACACGGTTTACCGCCCGGAGCGGCTGGAAAGCCTGTTTGCCGCGCTCCGCGCGGCAAAACTTGCCCCCAAGCGGATGGTATTTGTGCACGACAGTGCAAACAAGGCGCCGTCCATGGTGCTGACCGAAGCAAAACTCGACGCGTGTGAGGGCTTACGCGTTCTCCCGCCCCTGTTTTTACATGATGACGACCCCCGCGTCCTCTCCCCCCGCGCACAGGCGATTTACGACACCGGCAGTTTTTGAGTGGACGCGGTGGGGCGCCTTGCAGGGAAGGCGCCTCCACTCCCCCACGAAAACCTTTGAAAAATGATGTGGGAGTGCGCCGCCGGAAAACGCACCCACCATCCCGGCTACAGCCGCCGGAAAGTTTTTGAAGGATTCCAAAGGAAACTTTTTTCAAAAAGTTTCCTTTGGCGCGCCTCCCCTTGGCGTTTCTTTTGATAGCTTTTCTTTGCGCCTTCTTCCTGCAAAGAAAAGCGGGTATGGAAGCTGATAATGTAAAAGAAAGAGTAACTTTGCGCCCGGGCGGGAGGATATGAGTTGCCGCTTTGCGGCAACCGCCTCCACCTACAGAATATAAATATATTCACCGTAGGGGCGACCATTGGTCGCCCGCCAACCCGACGAAAATCTAACCCCGTAGGGGGGCATTCCATATGCCCCCGCCACACGGCACTCTACCCAACAACGCGGCGTGCGAAAGCCCCTCTCCGTCGTTGACGCAAAGCGTCAACAGGGGGTGGCGCCGGAGGCGGCAGGGGGAGAGCGCGCAATTTTGAAGTTAGCATTTGTTTTGGATACCACCCACCAAACCTTGGGTGCGACAACTGTATGAATTTCCCCACCTCACAAAGCCTCCACAGTCTCGCGTGCTCCCCCACCCGCTCACGCGGGAGCCCCCTCCCGGAGGGAGCCTTTTGCTTGTGCGAACATTGCGGAGATGCACCTTGCTTTTCCGCAGGGACGACCGTTGGTCGCCCGCGCACCTACAAAGACCAAATTCCGTAGGGGAGGGGTTTCCCCTCCCGCCGGCTAAGCAAAAACTCCAAGCCTAACAATCCCTCAGGCGCTGTCGCGCCAGCTCCCTTTACACAAGGGAGCCTTTTTGGGCTTGTGCGAACATTGTGGGGAAGCACTTTGTCCTCCGTAGGGGGGCATTCCATATGCCCCCGCTGTTTGAAATTGAATCTTAACAACCGGCGGCGCACTCCGGCACCTCCCCTGTGTAAGGGGAGGTGCCGCGCGAAGCGCGGCACAGGGGTTGTTCCATACAGAAACTATCTTTTCTCTTTTCTGCAAATTTCAAGCCTAACCATCCCTCAGGCGCTGACGCGCCGGCTTCCTCTACCGGGGGGAGCCTTTGGGGTTGTGCGAACATTGTGAGAAACACCTTACACACCGCAGGCGGCATAAAGTCAATGTTTTGTAACACTATTGACATTTTTTGAAATTTCCGTTATACTGAATTTAAAGAGATCCGAACTCACGGCGCGGCGCGCGCCTGTTGTTTCGGGACTTGACAAGGGAGGTATTTATGCGGAATTTTTGGCGTTCGTTTTTGGTGTTGCTTTTGATTGTTATGCTGATCTTCTCCGGCTCCTGCGCGCGGGGAGAAACGGCGCAAACGCACGAGAAATATTACTATGCCCTTGTCAATCTCAGCGGTCTGACGTGGAACGATTGCCTTGCAATCGACAGTATCTTAAATTCTTACAGCGAGCACGAAATTTATCTGATCGACGTTTCCGACTGCGCGGATGCCGGGGCGGTTTATGAGAAGCTGGCAAGCGACCATTCGTCGCGCCCCGGCGTGCTGGACGGCATTCAGATCTTCGGCACATCGGATATGGTGCCCGCGTTCTGGCTGGACGATAAGGTGCAGATGGCGGACTCCTATCACACCGACCGCGCGTTTGCCAGCGATTATTTTTATTCCAATTTCCATAACAACCCTGCCGATCTGATGAATTTTAACCTTGCCGACTGCTTTGCCGAGGGAAAGAATATGGATTTTCAGCCCCTGTGGCGTGTGGCAAGGCTGGCACTGGGGAGCGGCGAATTTGCGCCGTATGCGGAAAATTACGCCAACTACCTGAGCGAGCAAGGCGGGGCTTCCCCCGTTCCGGTATGTTTTTGCAACTCGATTTTTGGCTATCGGACCGTTGCAGTGGACGATATGGCGCATTTTTTGAGCCGTGCGACCACGGAATGGGGATTTTTGAGTGAGGCGCACCTGTACGGAAATCAGCAAGGGGATTATCCTTGCAAAGCCGGAACCCTGGGTGACTGCACCGAGACCGCAATGCGGGCGGAAAACAAAGCCGCCGTGTGCGAGTTTTATCTGATCGGGCACGGGAACCGCTCCGAGGTGCTTCGCACTGTGTGGGAGGGCGGAAAGAGCACAACCACCACATTGCTGAACTGGGGCAATGTATCTTCGGTGCTTGGCGCAAAGCCGTATTTTATGAATCTTTGGTCTTGCGGAGCTGCCAGGGGGATGGACTTCAATTTCACGCGGACGGCGCTGACCAAAGGCTGCTTGGGGGCGTTTGCCGCCACCGCCAATTTCAGCAACAACGGGGTGGACTGTGCGGAATCCGCAGAGGAAATGAGCAAAAGCGGAAATTTCTTCTATTTCTACTATTCTTATTTGCAGGCAAAAAAGAACGGCGCCACCCGCAGTGCGGCTTTCCTTTCGGCACAGCAGAATATGAACGCCGCGCTGGCGGCGCTGGCGGGGGAGCCTGTGGACTTTGCGCGCAACTATCAGTTTGCATACGGCAACCTGCTTTGCTATGCCAACCTCGGCATTTTGGAGCCGGACGCGGGGGAGATTGCCTTGGTCCCTGCCACCGGCTGGAAAGACGTAAGGCAGACCACATTCTGCACGGAACATTTGTTTGTCACAACCGGAAATCCTGTGGGGGAAACCGGCGCGGTCTCCTCCACAGCTTACACGAGCACTGGGGTCGATTTTGCAACGGTTAAAAAGGTCAGCGCGGTCGGGCTTGACAACGGGTATATCCGGTTTACTATCGACGTCACCCTGAAGCAGAACGCGTCGGTTTATTTGTTGCAAAATGAAAAAACGCCCCTCTTGAATCAGCAGTTTCACGCGCCGAAAAACAACGGAATCACGATTTTGGTGGACGTTGCAAAGAGCGACCTGAAAGGGGGCGCGTTCCTGCTGCTGTTCCGCGCAGCGAACGATGCCGGGGTCGGGATCTGGCGGATTAACGGGTTTCAAAACCTGTACAACAGTTAAATAAGGGGAAAAACAATGACGATTCTTCTGATTATGCTGGTGCTTTTTGTGGTATTGGGCATCAGTGCATTGGTCTCTTATGTTACCATGTCGCTTTCCCTGTTCCGTGCCGCAGGAATCATGTGGTATCATACGCTGATTATCGTTTGTTGCATTCTTTTATTGCCGTTTGTGGTGCGGTATCTCCGCGCGGTGTGCTTGCGGTTGCGTTTTTCGCGGCAATTAAAGCACGCGTGCCGAAGGGCACAATTTACGGTTCGGTATCGGCACAATTCTTTGCTTTCCCTGTTCTTTCCGTACAAGGGGACGGACATTTTCATCACCGCCGGGCAAAGGCGGTTTGCGGTTAAGTTTTTCCCCGGCAATGTGCTTCGCCGCCGGGTGCATTTGCGCAATCTTACCGCTTCCGAAACGTCCAAGTTTTACGTAATCCCCGTGGTGATTATGGATCCGTTCCGGTTTCTGTTGCACGATAAGCTGGCAAAGGGCAAGTATTTTATCAATAAAATGGCGTACGGGCGGCGGGCACAGCATTTCCGCCTTTCCTTTGAGGAGGGATATGAGCCGGTTTTGCTGTTTTCGCCGACCCCGTTGCACCTGACGGGTCTTGTGGGGAACGCCGCCAAACCGTTAGGGAGCGGAGAACTGTATGAGGGCGTGACATTGTATGAGGATTCCGCGTGGATTCGCTTTCTTGCAAGGTTGGGGATCGGCGAGGATTAAACCGACCGCCTTGACGCAAAGAAAAAGCGAACAAAAAGAAACGCCCTTTTGGGGATGCGAAAAGAGGGGGCTTTTTGAAAAAAGCCCCCTCTTAAACTCCCGCAAAAACTTTTCGGCAACCGGCGCCGGAATGTTGGGAGAGCGCACCCAAAGTAACGCGCCGGCAGACCAGCCCCGCCGCAAGGTGCCGCCCCCTACTTGCCGCTTTGGTGGTGCTTGCCGCCACGGCGCTGATGATGTTGTGATTTTTTTGCCGGAAAGGGTTGACAGCGCCGCCGGCGCGTGCTATACTGACACAAGCCTGTCAGGCTACAAAATCAGTATGGATTTTTCTGGGTGCAAACTCATTTTTCGCCATACATCCGAGAGGGTGTATGGCGTTTTTTGCGGAGGGAAAGATGGAGACGGAGAAAACAGGGAAGATTCGTGTACACAGTGAGATGATTTACCTTCTGGCGATTTTTTTGCTGGCGCTTGCCGTGGCAATGCTGACAGCGGCGGATTTCGGCATTTCCATGATTGTGGCGCCCGCCTATCTGCTCAGCCTGAAAACCGGGTTTCTCACCTTCGGGCAGGCGGAATACGTGATACAGGCAGGGGTGTTTGTGCTTTTGTGCCTGATTTTGCGCAACTTCCGGTTTGTGTATCTGATGTCCTTTGTCACGTGCCTGGTGTATGGCGCGGTGCTGGATCTCTGGCGGCTTTTGCCGTGCTTTAACCCATCGGTCACGGCGCCGGGCAGTATGGCGCTGTGGTTGCGGGTCGTGATGTTTGTTGCGGGGGTGTTGCTGACCTCGTTTTCGGTGGCGCTGTTTTTCAAAACCTATCTTTACCCGCAGGTGTATGACTTTTTTGTGAAAGCCGTTTCGGCACGGTACGGCATCCGGTTGCCGGTGTTTAAAACAATCGTGGATCTGACTCTCCTTGCCGCCAGCGGCGTGATGACTTTCTGTTTCTTCGGCAAATTGGTGGGGCTGAACTGGGGCACGCTGGTGATGGCGGT
>URMC01000060.1 GCA_900548735.1 uncultured Eubacteriales bacterium
ACGTTTGCCAAGTCGCTGGGGTACGGCGTGGAGGAATTTGCCAAGCTGGGGCTGTTTGCCAAAGCCCCGGTCGATCTCGGCTCCCGTTGCACGGTGTTTATGAACTCCTCGGTCAAGCAGGCACAGAAGGACGGCGCCACCGTGGGCGACATTTCGGCGGGGCTTTCCACCTCCGTGGTGAAAAACGCACTGTATAAGGTCATTCGCATTACCGACCCCGCAGTACTCGGCACCCACGTGGTGGTGCAGGGCGGCACTTTTCTCAATGACGCGGTGCTGCGCAGTTTTGAGAGGGAGCTCGGCGTTTCGGTCATCCGCCCCGACATTGCGGGGCTGATGGGCGCCTATGGCGCGGCGCTTTACGCGCGCGCGCATCAAAATAAGGAAAGCACTCTGCTCTCCCCCACGGCGCTCGCGGCGTTTACCCACACGTCCCGCGCGGCGGTCTGCCACGGGTGCACCAATAACTGCAACATTACCGTCAATATTTTTGCCGACGGCGGCAAATTCATTTCGGGCAACAAATGTGAGCGGGGCGCGGGGTTAAAACCGCCGGAGCACCCGATGCCCGACCTTCACGCGTTCAAGCGGGCGCGTTTTGAGGCAATGACCCCGGTGGAGGGCACGCGGCGCTTTACCGTGGGGCTACCGCTGGCGCTCGGCATGTACGAGTTGGGGCCGTTCTGGTACACCCTTTTCCGGGAGCTGGGCTTCGGCGTGCGTTTTTCCGGCTTTTCCAGCCGGGCGCTGTACGCAAAGGGTCAGTACAGCATCCCCTCCGACACGGCGTGCTACCCCGCCAAACTGATGCACGGGCATATCGAGACCCTGATCGAAGAGGGCGTGGACGCCATTTTCTACCCGTGCCTGACCCGCAATGTGGACGAACATAAATCGGATAATCACTACAACTGCCCCGTGGTGGCTTACTACCCGGAGCTGTTGGTGCACAATATGGATTCGCTTGCCGGCGTGCGCTTCTGGTATCCGTATCTCAATATCAACAGCGAAAAAGAGCTGACCAAAGAGCTGACCGCGTTCCTTGCTCACGAAGTAGGGGATGTGGCGAAAAAGGACGTGACGCGCGCCGTGCGCGCGGCGTATGCGGCGTATGACGCGCATATGGGCGCTATCCGCGCCGAGGGCGCGCGGGCACTGCAATACGCAAAGGATCAGGGCAAGCGCGTGATGGTATTATGCGGCAGACCCTATCACATTGACCCCGAAATCGGGCACGGCATTGACCGCCTTGCCACCACGCTGGGGTTTGTGGTGGTGAGCGAGGACGCGGTGTCCGAGCTGGCAACGCCCCCTGCCAAAGTGCGGGTGCTGAACCAGTGGACGTACCACGCGCGGCTTTATAACGCGGCGAAATTCGTGACCGGGAGAAGCGACGCGGTGCTGGTGCAACTGGTGTCTTTCGGCTGTGGGATCGACGCCATCACCACCGACGAGGTGCGGGATATTCTGGAAAGTCACGGCAAACTGTATACGCAGATCAAAATCGATGAGATCACCAACCTCGGCGCGGTCAATATCCGCCTGCGGAGTCTCATCGGCGCGCTGGAGCAGGAAGGAGGAGCAAAACTTGGAGACGAGTGACAGAGTTCTTTTTACCAAGGAGATGAAGAAGGACTATACCATTCTTCTGCCCAATATGCTGCCGATGCACTTCAAGCTCCTTGCCAAAATGCTGGATTCCTACGGCTATCACGCCGTGGTGCTGGAAAACACCGATCACGCCGTGATCGAGGCGGGGCTCAAGTACGTACATAACGATACCTGCTACCCGGCGCTCTTAATCATCGGGCAGTTTTTAAACGCCCTGCAAAGCGGGGCGTATGACCCGAACAAAACCGCCCTGATGCTGACGCAGACCGGGGGCGGGTGCCGCGCCTCCAACTACATTCCGCTTTTGCGCAAAGCCCTGAAAAAAGCGGGCTTTGCCCAGGTGCCCGTGATCTCGCTGAACATTGCGGGGCTTGAAAAAAACCCCGGCTTCAAGCTGACGCTGGGGCTGGGCAAACGGATGCTGTACGCCGTGTATTACGGCGATTTGCTGATGAGTCTTGTCAACCAATGCCGCCCGTATGAGAAAAAGCCGGGCGCCGCGCAGGCGCTGGCGGACGAATGGGTCGAACGGCTGGTGGAGCAGATGGGAGAGGGGCGCAACGTGTCGTATGCCGACATCAAGGAGTCCTACGCCGCGATTCTGCGCGATTTCGATAAAAAATTCCCGCTCCCGGCAAAGCGCAAAGTGCGCGTGGGGATTGTGGGCGAGATTTTTGTGAAGTTCTCGCCCCTTGGCAACAACCATCTGGAAGATTTTCTCGTGTCCGAAGGGGCGGAGACCGTGATGGCGGGGCTGTTGGATTTTCTCATGTACTCGGTCAACACCGCCGTGGTGGATACGCGCCTGTACGGGATGAAGAAAAAGACCGGGCGCGTGATGAAATGGGCATATAATTATTTACACAAAAAGCAGTTGGATTTTATTGAACTCTACCGTGAAAACTCCCGCTTTACCCCGCCCACCGATTTTGAGCGCACGCGCGCGCAGATTAACGGTTACATCGGGGAGGGCGTGCAGATGGGCGAGGGCTGGCTGCTCCCCGCCGAAATGCTGGAGCTGATCGAGGGCGGCGTGACCAACGTGGTCTGCGCCCAGCCCTTCGGGTGCTTACCCAACCACATTGTGGGCAAAGGGATGATGAAGCACATCCGCGAGACCCATCCGGGGGTCAACCTGGTGTCGATTGACTACGATTCCAGCGCCTCCCGCATCAATCAGGAAAACCGGTTGAAACTGATGCTTGCCAACGCGGGCAAAAACGAGGAGCCGCAAGGGCAGAAAGCGCCCGCGGCACCGCAGGTCTTTGCGCCCGTATAAAGCGGAAAGGAGCCGATATGAAACCGATATTCAAACGTCTCACGCTTATTTTGCTGACCCTTGCGCTGGTGTTGCCGCTTGTCTCCTGCGGTCTTTTCGGAAAGCCGGAAGCGAGAACCGAGACCGACTTTGCGGCGGTCTCGGACGGGGCAGCCGCATGCCGGGTGATCTATCCCGGCGGGGGAGCCGAAGCCGACAGCTGGAAAAAGCTCGCCAATGACCTGACCCGCGTGATCAAGCGCGCCACCGGCGTTGTGCTGGAGATCACTGCCGACACCGCGGAAAAAACCGGCAGTGAAATTCTGCTCGGCACCACCAACCGCCCGGAAAGCGAAACGGCGCTTGCCGCGCTCGGCGGCTCCAAAACCGCGTTTTCCTTCTCGGTCTCGGGGGATTCTCTGGTGATTGCCGCGGCAAATACCAACGCCCTTTCCATGGCGCTCAGCTATTTTGAAGCGCAATACGACGGGGCGCTTGGCGCCACGGTGGGAACGGGTACCATGGTCTTTTCCAAGGAGCTTTCGCTCACGCGCGCGCCCGCGACACCGACCGCGGAGCCGGGGCAGTTGCTTTCCAGCGCGGCATTGCTGAAATTCGTTTCCACCGAATTTGCGGATTTTGCCGTCACGGGAGAATTTACTGCCGTAACCGCCACGGCAGTGGCAAACGGTGTGCTGTATGCCGCCCTTTCCGACGGCGCGGGGCACGCAAAGCTGCTTTCCGCCGATCTTACCACCGGCAAACGCCTTGCCGCAAGCGAGGTGCTGTCGCTCGGCAACGCAACAAGCATGTGCTACAACCCCGTGCTGGATCTGCTTGCCGTTGCGCATGGGGAAAACAGCACCGTGTATCTGATTGACCCTGCCACGCTGACCCTGCGGCGCACGGCAACCGCCGGGGCGGAAATCCGGAAGATCGCCTATGACGCGGTCAACTTCCGCTACATCGCACAAAAAGCGCAGGAGCCGGATCGGTTTGTGATTCTCACCAACAATCTGTCGCTTTCGACCGAGGAGGAGATCAAAGCCGCCGCACCCACCGCCTACGGCTTTGCGGACTATGAGCTGAAGGATTTCTGCGCGGACAGCGAATATCTCTATCTGCTTTACCTCACATCCGGGGAAAAGCAAAGCGGCACCCTGCTGATTTCTCAGAGCCGCCTGAACACCGCGCGGCGCTACTGCAACACGCTCACGCTGGATGACGGCACGGCGCTTCCCCTTTCCGTCGCCGCGGACGGGCGCACCTTCTACATCACGGCAAGCGGCGAAGACGGGCTTGCCGGCAAGACCTGGCGCGTACAGCTGACCTCCGCAGAAGGGGTCAGCGAGCCGGCGGGGCTGTTCAACAGCACCAATACCGCCGGGGTGGATTCCGCCTACCTCTCCGTGGACGTGCTGTTCAAGGTCTACCCGTTCATCAAATCGGAGTACAGCCGCAACACCGTGATGCAGGGCGCCTGCACCGACGGCAGATACGGCTACTTCTTCCAGGAGTATCAGGGCGGCTCCGGCAACTATTCCAACAGCGAAACGCATGACACGATTATCGTGAAAGTGGATATGGCAAGCGGAGAGCTGGTAAAATACAGCGAGCCGCTCAAACTCGGGCACTCCAATGACGGATGCTACAACCCGCACACGGGTCAGCTGATCGTGGTTTATAACGGCAACAACAAAAAGCTGATCAAATTCATCGACCCCGAAACACTGGAGATCACGGGCGAAACGCGCCTGCCGGTCAATATCTTCTCCATCGCGTATAACGAATACACCCGCCAATATATCGTGGGGCTTTCGGGCGGGCGCAACTTCGGGATTCTGGACGAGAGTTTCAACATCGTAACGGCGAAGATCAGCACCGATTATTCGGGCACCGACCACAAGGATGTGATCTATGATTACAAGCTGGGCTCCGACCTGCTGACGCAGGGGATCGACTGCGACAGCAAGTATGTTTACTTTGTGCTCAGCGGCAAAAAAACGGGTGAAAAAGTGTGGACGGACTATCTGCTTGCCTTTGATTACGAGGGCAACCACGTCTTTACCAAGGTTTTGCCCGGTATGACGCTGGAGGCGGAAAACATCTTCCACATCGGCAAAGATATTTACATCACCTGCAACGGCAGCCTGAAAGGCTCCCGCAGCCCCTGCTACCGGCTGACCGTTACCTCCTGAAACGAGTGAAACATGAAAAAAACACTGATCAGAATACTAACCCTCACCCTTTCGCTGTGTCTTTTGCTTCCGCTAGCCTCCTGCTCGTTTTTCGACAAAAAGGATGAGGGAGAAAACGCACCCTTTACGGTTACCGAGGGCGGCAATGCCGCCTGCCGGATCGTCTACCCTGCCGGGGCGGACGCCACCAGCTGGCAGGCGCTCGGCAATCTGCTGGCAAAAGCCATCCGCAGGATCACGGGCGCAACCCTTTCCGTGGTTTCGGACGCGGAGAGCGCCGCCGACGGGGAGATCCTGTTCGGCAATACCTCCCGCGCGGCATCCGCCGATGCCACAAAGGCGCTGGACGGAACGGAAAATGCGTTTTCCTTCTCCGTCAGCGGGAAAAACATGATCATCGCCGCCAAAACCGTCAGCGAAGCGCGGCTTGCCGTTGCTTATTTTGAAGCACAGTATGACGGCACGCTTCACGGCACGCTGGATAACGGCTCGCTTTCCTTCCCCGCGGAGCTTTCGGTCGTCTCTGCCGCCGCAACGGGAACCGCAGAACCGGCGGACCTGTTGCAAGGCGCAGGAATGCTCCTCCTGCAGGAGGGTGACTCCTTCCCCCTGGTCGATACCGGAAGCGTGGTATCCGCCACCGCCATCGCCGGCGAAAAGCTCTATGCCGCGCTGACAACCGGCAAGGGCGAGACCATGCTGGTCAGCGTGTCGCTCTCCGGCGGCAAGGTGCTTGCCAAGGGAGAAGCGGTACGGACCGGCGGTGCCGCCGGGATGTGCTACAACCCGGTGCTGGGGCTGCTGATCCTTCTGCAGAAGGACGGTACCGCCGTGTGGCTGGCAGACCCCGAGACCCTGACCATCCGCCGTTCCGTCTCTTTGAAGGAAAAAGCCGATGCCATCGCCTATGACACCTCGCGCCTGTGCTACGTGGCGCGCAGGGCGGGCGAAAACACGTTTTTCCGGATGGATAATTCCCTCTCGAAAACCGGAACGGATTTCAGCCTGACGTTTGACGAAAGCCGGCTGAGCACCGGCACAGTCACCTTCCGCACGATGGAGGCGGACAGCCGGAACCTCTATTTACTGTACAACGCCGAAAAGGACGGGGAAAACACCCCCGTGCTGGTGACCTTTTCCTATGACGGTACCACGCGCTACCTCACCGACCTCCCGGCAGGCACCCCCGCAGGGCTTTCCCGCAGCGGGCGGGTGTTCTATCTTGCCGTAAAGGAGGGTAACGGCGCCGGCACCGTGACCAGGCTGAACATTCCGCCCTCGCCGGAGTACAGCGAGCCCTCTCTGGTGTTCAACAGCGAAAACACCGCAACAGTGGATACCTCGCATTTATCTGCCGAGATGCTCTTCTCCATTTACGATTTCATCAAAGGGGACTACTCCCGCAATACGGTGCTTCAGGGCGCCTGCACGGACGGGATTTACGGCTACTTCTTTATGGAATATCAGGGCGGGCAGAACAACTACGAAAACAGCGAAACGCACGATACCGTGATCGTGAAGGTGGAGATGGAGACCTGCAAACCGGTGGCTTACAGCAAGCCGCTCAAGCTCGGGCACTCCAATGACGGGTGCTATAACCCCCGCACGGGGCTGATTACGGTTGCCTACTGCGGCAAAAACGGCGAAACCGGAGAAGCACGCTACAACCGCGCCTGCTTCATCGACCCCGAAACACTGGAGCTGGTTGGCGAGGAGGCGTTGCCCTCCGCTTTTTACGCGATTGCGTACAACGAGTACACGGGGCAGTACGTGCTTGCCCGCGGCGGCATCAACTTTACCCTGCTCAACGAGGATTTTTCGCTCTCCCGCAAGGTGACCACCGATTTTGACGAGACCTTCGGCAAAACCGTGGTCCCTGACTGCGTGGTCGGCACCGACGTAATCACACAGGGGATTGACTGCGACAGCAAATACGTTTATTTTGTGCTTTCCACCCATTCCGGCACCAACTACCTGCTTGCCTTCCGGTATGACGGCACGCTCGCCTTTACCAAAGAGGTACCGGGCGCACCGAAAGAAATCGAAAACATCTTCCATATCGGAAGTGTGATGTATGTTTCCTATAACGGAAACTACAACGGCGTCAAGCGCCCCTGCTACCGCCTGACCATAGACTGACCAACAACAGAAAGGATAATGATAACCATGAAAAAAATTCTCTCACTCCTTCTCGCCGCCCTGATGGTAATGGGGCTGGTGGTAACCTTCTCCTCCTGTAAAAAAGAGGAAACCCCGGAGGAAACGATCGACAACTTTGTGGTTGCCAACGGCAAAGACAACGCCTGCACCATCATCTACGCCTACGGGAGCGACGGCAAGCACCGCACCAGAAGAACCTATGCCGAAAACATGGCAACTTTTATCTTTCAGCAATGCGGCGTGAAGCCCAAGGTAGAGGACGACCGCGAAGCGGAGGGCGACGGATACGAGATCCTGCTGGGTGACACCAACCGTGCCGCCACTGCCACCGTCAAGGCGGAGATCGCGGGAACGCTGACCTACATCGTGCGCGCCGTGGACAAAAAACTGGTGATTGCGGCAAGCAACACGATGTTGCTGAGCGAAGCGGTCAATACGATGGTTTCCACCACGAAGCAGCTGACCTACAAATCCAGCAAAAAGGACGGCACAATGTCCTTCCGCAACGGGTACAATTACACCAAGACCCTTGCCGCGGTGATCACCAATGTGGAGCACATCGGATATATCGCGGATCTGGCAGAGGTCGGCACGCACTACGTGGTGCAGGGCGGCTGTACCGATGGCAAGTACATCTACGCGTGCTTGGAGGACCAGAAACCGAACAGCGGCGACCCGGATTATTACCATAACACCAAAAACCACACCACTGTAATCTGCAAGTGGAGCATCGAAACCGGCAAACTGGTGGCAAAAAGCGAGCCGCTCTCGCTGGATCACTCCAACGATATGACGTATGACTCCAAAACCAATGAGCTGATTGTGGCACACTGCGGGTTTAAAGATGAGCGCAGTAAAATCCTTTCGTTCGTCGACCCGGAGACCCTGACCGTCAAGGCGACGAAAGAAGGCGTTTTTGAGGGCGGCTACGGCATCGCTTATAATGAAAAGCGCGACATCATTGTCACCGCCACGAGCGGATATAAGTTGTATAAGGGCAACTACCTCACTGAAGACGGTGAGTATAAAAACTCCCTGACCCGCGTGAACGGCAATAAAGGCGAGAGCGATTTTCAGACTTTTGTGGAGGGGCACATCCCGCAGGGCATCGACTGTGACGACGATTATATCTACGCCTGCCCCACCGGCGACGGCGGGGACGGCGTTTCCGATGCCAATTACGGCTATCTGATCATCACGGACTGGAACGGCAAGCACATCGCCACCTGCCGCATTCCGTTGCCGGAGGGTGAGTATACGGAAATCGAGACCGAAGCCGTTTTCCACATTGGCAACACGTTTTACGTGATTTACAACACCGGCAAAACAACAAAGGTCGGTCACATCCACCGCTTCACCATCGAGGGGCTTTCCCGCACCGGGGGCTAAGGGGCGAAAGCAAGCCCCCTCCCGGAGGGAGCCTTGCGGGCGACCGATGGTCGCCCCTGCGATGGGCAAGGTATGCCCCGCAATGTTCGCACAAACCAAAAGGCCCCCCCAGTAAAGGGGGCTGGCGCGACAGCGCCTGAGGGATTGTTTTGCTTAATATTTTTGCCTTATAACCGGGAGGGGAGACCCACACCCCTGCGGAAGGTAGATTTATGTCAGCACGTGGGCGGATATGAGTTGCCGCAAAGCGGCAACCGCCGCCCCTACGGAATTAGATTTTTGCCAGTGCGCGGGCGGCAAGCATATCCCGCATTTCTCCGCACTTCTCTATCCCCGCAAATTTTTCAGGAGGCAAAGTTCATGTTCGGTTACATCCGCCCTCACACGCCGGAACTTCGCGTCCGGGAATACGAATACTACAAGGCTGTATACTGCGGGCTTTGCCGCAGTATGGGCAAATGCACGGGGCAATGCTCCCGCATGACGCTCAGTTACGATTTCGCTTTTCTGTCTCTTGTGCGCATGGCGCTCTCAGGCACGGTGCCCGCGTTTCGCCGGCGACGGTGCTTTGTTCACCCTCTCCGGAAAAGAAACTGTATGGAGCCGAACGGCGAGAGCGATTATTGCGCCCGCGCCGCGGCGATACTCTCTTTTGAAAAATGCCGGGACGACGTGGCGGACGAGCGGGGCGTGCGGCGCTTTCGGGCAAGACTGCGGTGCCTGTTTCTGCACGGCGCTTACCGCCGGGCAAAGAAAAAACTGCCCGACCTCGCGGCGGGCGTGCGGGAAGCGCTCTGCCGCCTTTCGGCGCTGGAAAAGGAGCGCCACGCCAGCGTGGATGAGCCGGCAGCCGTATTCGGCGATCTGCTTGCCCTCATCGTTTCTTATGACTACGAGGGCGACCGGGCGACCCTTGCCGCGCACATCGGGCGCACGGTGGGCAAGTTCATCTACATTGCCGACGCGGCGGACGACTACGAAAAAGACGTAAACAGCGGCTCCTACAACCCGTTTGCCCTGCTGTACAAAGGCGGATTTACCGCCGAAGCGCGCACCTCGGCTGAGGTGGCGCTTCGCGCAGAGCTGTGCGATCTGGAGGAAGCCTTCCTTCTGTTGCCGGAAACGATATGCCCGGAGCAGAAGGAAATCCTTTGCAATATACTCTATCTCGGAATGCCGGCAACCGTGAAAAAGGTGCTTTACGGTGCCCCCAAGGAGGAAAAATAATGGCAAGAAATCCATATCAGGTGCTGGGTGTTTCCCCCAGTGACGACGACGAAAAGATCAAGCAGGCGTATCGGGAGCTGGCGCGCAAATACCACCCCGACCGCTATACCAATACCGACCTTGCCGAGCTTGCCGGGGAGAAAATGAAAGAGATCAACGCCGCGTATGAGGAAATCCAGCAGCTTCGCGCGGGCGGCACTGCCGGCACGGCGGGCGACGATACGCAGAACACCGGCAACACACAGGGTGCCGGATGGGGTAACAGCGGCGCCGGGCAGTCACAGCAGGGCGGATACACCTACAACGCGGGGTCTTACCGCGCGGGGCAGTACTCCGAGGAGGCGCGCCAGCGCTTTACCCTGATCCGCAACTGCATTAACTCCGGCAATATCACGGAGGCGGAGCGGCTTCTCTCCGAAACGCCGGACGCCGACCGGGGGGCGGAGTGGTTTTTCCTGACCGGTTGCGTGCAGTTGCGCAAGGGGTTTTACGTAGACGCGCAAAATTCCTTTGACACGGCGTACCGCATGGAGCCGACCAATAACGAATACTGGACATTCAAGGAGAAAATGCGCACCCGCACCAAGGATTTCGGTGGCGGGTACCAGACCTCCAAGGGCGGCGGTTGCAGTGGGTGTGACGTGTGTTCTTCCCTTTTGTGTGCCGACTGCTGCTGTGAGTGCATGGGCGGGGACCTGATCCCCTGTTGCTGAGATGCGCGGCAGAAGTTCCGCCACGCGAAAGCTGACCGCGGCAGCGTTGCTTGCGGCTTTCGGCGTGGTGCTGTTAGGGCTTGGAGCGCTGATGGAGGTGCTGGATCTTTCCATGGCGGCGCTGGCATCCCTGTTTGTGGTGTTTGCCGTGATCGAGCTTGGCGGCGCGTACCCGTATCTGGTTTACGGCGTGACCGCGGCGCTCTCGCTTCTGTTGCTGCCCTCCAAAACCCCGGCGTTGATTTATGCGTTGTTTGCAGGGTATTACCCGATTCTCAAGGCGGTGTTTGAAAAGCACCTGCCGCGCGGCGTGGCGCTTTTGTGCAAGATAGTGGTTTTCAACGCGGGGCTGGCGTTAGCCGTCTTTCTCGCGCTGAAATTCTTCACCCCGGCGGCGGATTCCGCTTTCGGGTGGAAATACTGGCTGTTGCTGATCGGCACGCCGGTGTTTTTGCTGTACGACTTTGCGCTGACCCGGCTGATTACGTTCTATCTGCAACGCCTTAGCGACCGCTTCCGGTTTTTGCATAAATAGAATGATAGCGTGATCATCCGAAGTTTAACATCCCGGCGCCGCCTTGCGGCGGGGGCACCTGCGGTGCGGCTTGCAGGCTGGTGCGCTACTTTGGGCGCACACACCCAAGGTTCGGCGACAGTCGCCGAAAAGTTTTTGCGGGATTGAAAGGGGGCTTTTTTCAAAAAGCCCCCTTTTCGCGCGCCTGCGGCGGGCAATAGAGTCAGTATGTTCGCCGCCGGAA
>URMC01000061.1 GCA_900548735.1 uncultured Eubacteriales bacterium
ATAAACTCCGCGGGCACTCTTTTGGTGCGGTTGGCGATGCCAAGCACTTCACTGCTTGAAATGTGCATCCGGTAGGGCTTGTCCTGCTCCCGCACGAAAGTCATCATCACGCCACTTGTCCCCTCCAGCGCGGCACGGACCGCGGCGGCGCCGATGGCAACCGATTCGGAAAGGTCGGTAGCGGAAGCGATATGCGCCCCGCAACGCTGGGAAATATTCAGCTCCACCGCGCGCACCTTGCACCCGATTTCCCGCTTGACGGCGTATTCCAGCGCTCTGCCGGTGCCGGAAAGTTGCTTATGACCAAACGGGTCGGTAGAAGGCACACCAAAGCCCTCGCACACATAGGTGCCGTCCGCAAAGCGCACGCCCTCGGACACGGCAATCACCACATCCGGGTGCTTTTGCAGCGCCGCGCGCACGTCCTCAAAAAACTCGGTTTCGGAAAACGCCCGCTCCGGCAGATAAATCAGGTCCGGCGTCGGGAGCCCCAACAGCCGCCCCACGCCCGCGGCGGCAGCCAGCCCGCATCTCTGCCCATAATCTCCACAATAGTGACGGCAGGCACGGTATACACCGCGCAGTCACGCAGAATCTCCTGCACGGTCACGGCGATATATTTTGCCGCCGAGCCGAAGCCCGGCGTATGGTCGGTGATGATCAGGTCGTTATCAATGGTTTTCGGCACGCCGACAATACGCATCTCGTACCCATGCGCTTTGGTATACACCGAAAGTTTTGCCACGGTGTCCATCGAGTCGTTGCCGCCGATATAAAAGAAATAACGGAT
This sequence comes from uncultured Eubacteriales bacterium, assembly GCA_900548735.1. Lineage (GTDB taxonomy): Bacteria > Bacillota > Clostridia > Oscillospirales > CAG-272 > Firm-07. Next base: position 791 of record URMC01000061.1, read on the forward strand.
ATTGTATTTCTGAAAGACCGCGAGAATCTTCTCATACACCGCGTCATTCTCCCCCGGGGCGGGGAGTTTTTTGCGGCAGGAGCCGAGCGCCGCCGCAGGGGTGTGCTCCAACAGCTCCAATTTGGTGCGGTCGGCAAAGATCTCGTCCAGATCCGTCAATCGCTCTGCGGCAAGCCCCTCGATTCCGTTGCGCATTCCGTACAGTTTACCGATGGTGCCCTTTCCGTTTTCCAGCACGCCGCGTATCACGCCGGCAAGCGTGGCATTGATCGCGGCGGTAGGTCCGCCGGATTGCCCCACTACCGCATTTCCGACCAGTTGATCCATAGCGCCCTCCAAAGTTCAGCAATGGATATATTATAGCAGAAATGTTCGGGAATGTCAAGGTTTGACGCACATTTACGTTCAACTTTGACGTTTTTCACCACGCGCACGCAACAGGCACAACAGACTTTTGACATTTGCGTCATAAGCGGGCGAGCAGAGGTGCAGGCAGAGCTCCTCCGCAGAGGCAAGCATTCCCATAACGCACACGGCAAAGGAAATCGGCACTGCGACAGGGGTGAGCAGCAGCAACGGCAGGGCAAACAGCAAAGCGCCCGTACATTTGTTCAGGTAGGTATGCAATGCGGCAAAACAATGATAGTGGCACGCCGCCGCGAGGTAAGCACAAAAGCGAAGCACCAGTGCCGCGCCGATCAGCCACCAGACCGGTAGCGGAAGCGTGACCAAAAGGGTCGGGAAAAGACGAAAAAGCGTCACTGCGTAAAAAAGAATATCCGCCACGGAGTCCAGCCGCGCGCCGAAGTCGCTCACGGTGCCGGTTTTGCGCGCGATCATGCCGTCTGCAATGTCGGTGGCGCCGCAAAACAGGTACAGCGCAAAAAAAGGCACGGTCAGCGGGGGGAGAAACGCCAGCGCCGACGTGCCGAGCATCCGGAAAACCGTCAGCAGATTCGGTATCGTCAGATATTTTTTCATGCGCTCCCCTCCCCTTTTTTTCTTTATTGTACCACCGCGTGCGCGGATTGTCAACTGCGCACGGCGAGGGTGCAAACCCTCTGTGATTCTGTTTTGGCATTTCGGACAGGCGGCGCTTCATATGATACCCCGGAGGTGATTCTGATGTTTTCTTTTTTGCTCTCGCTCCTGCTTGGCGCGGTGCATCTGCTGCTTGGGATCGGCACGCCCCGGCAATTCCCGCCCCCGCTCCCACCGGAGGAAGAAGAAAAAGCCTTCCGCCAAAAGGCGGAAGGCGATAAGGACGCACGGGAAAAACTGATTTTGCACAATCTGCGGCTGGTTTCCCACATTGTACGAAAATATTACGGCACGGCAAAAAACGGGGAGGATCTTGTTTCCATCGGCACCATCGGGTTGGTGAAAGCCGTGGATACCTTTCACCCGGAAAACGGCACGCGCTTTGCGACCTACGCCGCAAAATGTATTCAGAACGAGATTTTAATGCACTTCCGCTCTCAGAAAAAGCTGTCGGCAGAGGTCTCTATCAACGAAACCATTGACGTGGATCGGGACGGCAATCCCCTTACCTATATGGACGTGATTGCGGCGGAGGACAATATGGAGGAGGAAGTGGAGCTTGCCGCCGCCGGCGACCGGGTGCAAAAGCTGATCGAAACCGTGCTTGACGAGCGGGAGCGGCAAATCATCACCTTGCGTTACGGCTTAGGACAAACAAAGCCGCACACCCAGCGTGAGGTGGCGGCTTTGCTTGGCATTTCCCGCTCTTATGTCAGCCGGATTGAAAAATCCGCACTGGACACCCTACGGGAATATTTTTAAAAGGGTAGCCTGTCAGGCTAACTTTTACACCCCGGTCACCGGGCGGGCGAGGTTCATCGCGTCACAGAAGTTGATTGCCCGGTCACGCACATGAAAGCGGAGCAGATCCAGCATCCGAAGCACCGGCTTTTCGGCTTTCAGCGCCGGGGTCAGATCCACATAAGTACAGCGCGTTCTCGCGGCAAGCGTGCGCAGCGCCTCATTGAGCGCGGCGGTCTTTTCATCGTCGGAGAGCACCGAGACCACATAAAATCTGGCGTGTTTTGCCGTGGCGCGCAGTTTGCCGATCAGCGCTTCATATCCCGCGAGGAACACGGTCAAATCAAAATTCCCGGCGGCAAGATCGTTCTCGCCGATATTCAGAAACACCTTGCGGGGGGCAAGCGCCTCCACGGTAGCGGGCAGAACGCTTTCCAGGTCGGCAAGCGCCGCGCCGGGCATACTGCGATTCAGCACTGCGCTGTCGGTGCAGGCGAGATTTTTCAGCTCCCCTACCGGCAACTCGGAGAAAAGATCGGTGCCGCAGAATACCACGCCGTTTTTCTCAGAGACCGCGTTGATTTCCGAGTAGATTTCTTTTTCCGTGATTTTGTTTAGCATAGGACACACTCTCCTTTTCCTCTTTCTTTTTATCATAACCGCGGTTGATGAAAAACACCACCACGTTACCGGAAACGATGGCAAGATTGAGCAGGTAGATGGCAAAGACGTAATTGAACTGCCCGTTGATAACCTTTGCCGCGATGCCGGCGAGGTACCCGGTGATGATCAGCAACGTGAAATAAATGTTCATCGACTTTGCACTTTTGAGTTTAATGTTTTTGATGAGGGAAATCGGCCAGGAAAGACCGAAACAAATCAGCATAACCGCTTCTAAAACCTGTGACATAATGCGCTCCTTTTTTTGATTTCATTAGCATTATACACTTGACAAAACAATTTGTCCAATATATAATTATTATGAAATTGATAGGCTGTACCTATAAAGGAGAACAAAAATGGAACTGACGCAACTCCGCTTTTTCCTGGAAGTGGCAAAAACCGAGCATATGACCAAAAGCGCCGAAAAACTGCACATCGCGCAACCCTCGCTCACCCAGGCAATTCATAAACTGGAAGAGGAACTGGGCGTGCCGCTGTTTGACCACCGGGGCAGGAACATCACGCTGACGGAATACGGGCGTTTTCTCTCGGAGAAACTGACCCCCGTGCTTGCCGAGATCGACCGGTTGCCGTTTGAACTTCGGCGCATGGCGAAAACCAACAGCGAGACCATCCACATCAGCGTGCTTGCCGCATCGGCACTGGTGACCGAGGCGATCATCCGTTACAAACAGCAAAACGCGCAGGTGCATTTTCAGCTCTCGCAAAACCGCTCAAGCGAAGTCTGCGATATAGAGATTACCACGCGGCTCCCCTCCCCTGCGCCGAAAGAGCAACCGGGCAGGAGAACCTATGCCCGCACCGAGCAGATTTTTCTTGCCGTGCCCGACCAGGGGAAATATCAGGGGCGGCATTCCATTGCGCTAAACGAAGTAATGGACGAGGGGTTTATCTGCCTTTCCGGCTCCCGCCAGTTTCGCCTGGTGTGCGACAAACTCTGCCGGGACGCGGGCTTTCGCCCGAACATCATTTTTGAAAGTGACAACCCCGCCGCCGTGATCAATATGGTCGGCTCCAATATGGGCGTCGGCTTTTATCCGGAATTTTCGTGGGGGAAGATCGAAAGCCGCCACATCCGGCTTCTGGAGATTGAGGACGCGGATTTTCGCCGCGAGCTTTCGGTCAGCGCGGTGCTTCCCAAAAACGGCAACCGCTATGTGTCGGATTTTTTTCAGTTTCTCACCAAATACATCGAAAAGCGCGCCAAAGGCAGAAAAAAGAATGACTAGCCTGACAGGAGATATCCGAACCCGGTTCTCGCGGGACGGATTTTTCGTCAGGCAAGGCAAAAACGGAGGGAATATTTCATATTCCCGAGTATTTTAACGCAGTATGACGGAAAATCCGCCCCGCGAGAACCGGGTTCGGATACCTCCTGTCAGGCTAACGGACAAAACAAGCCGGCAAAGACAACGTCTCTGCCGGCTTGTTGATTAAAAAATTATTCTTCGGATTTGTGGTTTGCCGCGTTGATCTTGCCCATCACGGTGCGCTCGTTATAAAAGAGGAACAGGATTGCCCCCACCAGGCACGCGCCGGTAGCAATGAGCGCCGTGAGGCGGTAACTCCACTCGGTCTTGCTGACCGTGACGGAGGTAAAGACCAAAAGAGAGATTGCCTGCCCCATCTTCATCGCGAACGTGCGGGCAGCAAAGAACATGCCGCTTCTCTGCTCGCCGGAGTCCAGCGCGTCCGCCTCGGCAATATCGGCTACCACCGCCTGTGGCAGAATGCCGAGAATTGCCATCGGCACGCCGGCAAGCACGGCGATGAAGTATCCCCACAGAATCCCTTCTCCGCAGAAAAATGCAATCAGGAACACCGCGGAATAGGAGAAAAAACCGATGACAATCAGTAGTTTCTTTCCGAATTTCGGTGCCAGACGGTTGACCACGGGGTAAAGGCAAAGGCTGACCACCGTCATCACCACGGTCAGAAGGAACGAATTGCCCTCCGACACGTGCATCAGTTGCGTGATATAGAACGCAAGCCCGGTCTGAAAGAGGGTGACGGCGAAGAAGTAAATCACATCGGAATACACGAACCGCCGGAACTGACGGTTGCGGAACGAGAGGAACAGCGAGCGGAAAGCCTTGGTTTTGACCGGCTCGGAAGCGATATACTCCCGCTCTTTAATCCAGAGCGACGGAATCAGCATTGCCACTGCCGCCAGTGCCGCCAGCAGGGCGATTGCCATGCGCACGGCGTTGGCTTTGCCCAGCGACGCCTCAAACAGCCCCGCAATATTGGGCAAGAGGTAAGAGACCGAAAACCCGGCGATATAGGTGAAAGAGATAAAGGTGGAAACATTGATGCGGTTTTTCTGCGTATCCCCCAGCTCTGCAATCAGGGCGTTGTACGGGGTGCAATAAATTGTCATAAAGAGATAAAACAGCATCAGCACCACAAACAGCAACGCGTCATTAACCGCCACGTTTGCCGTCTGAGGCAGAACAAACACACCCACGGTGACAAGAGCAAACGGCACGGCAATCACCTTCATAAACGGGATACGCCTGCCGCCTTTGAACGCACTGCGGTCGGACCAGCCGGCGATCAGCGGGTCGGTCACCGCGTCAAAAATACGCCCCACCGCAGTGATGACCCCAAACAGGGTCAGGCTTAAAAACAGCGGCGTGGTAGTGATGTACTGGTCAAACACCGCGTTCTCGCCCGTGTAATAATACACCATCCAACTGCTGATAATGCCGGAAAGCAAACTCCAGCCGAACTGCCCGACGGCAAAAATCCACAACACTTTATTCGTAATCTTTTTCATTGCCCCGTTCTCTTTTCCGAAAAATTTCACGCGCACACGCGTCAGAGAATACAAGCCGTTACGTAATGTCTCCACACGTTGATGTTGGTGTAAGGAGAGATGGGAGAGGAACGCCGCTTGGTGAGCAGTACCTCGCCCTCCAACTCCTCAATGCGCTCACACGTGCCGTTCAGATACGCGCGCACGCGCTCCTTTGCCGAAAGCATTCTTGCGCGAAGCCCGCCGATGCGCAACTCCTGCGTTTCAAACCCGAAGGGTTTGTTTTCGGTATCCCACTGGGTGCGGAAATCCGCGGTGAACGCGTCCAGGTCAGCAACAATGAGGTCAATTTCATCGGCAAGCGCCGCCAGCGCCGCACGGTCGCCCGCCTGATACGCCCGACGAAGCCGCACGCCGAAATCCGCCTTGCGGGTCAGCACCCGGCAAAGCGACGCCAGCGTCCGGTACATATATCCGAAGCGCGGGTGATCGGTCAGAGACAGAAGCCGTTTTTCCGCCTCGGCAAAGCCTGCCCCCACGGTGTCGCTGTCCATATGCCCGTCCAGAATCCCCAACAGCGGGTCATTGAACAGAAGATATTTGCAGGGATTGATGATTTTTTGAGGGTCTCTGTTCGGCAGTTCGTTCGGGGCGTCCAGCGTCAGCAGTTCCTCAAAGCCGATGCCGAAACACTCACGGGCGCGGCGCTCCAGATTCTCCTTATCATGCCCCTCGCCGAACGCAAATTCGGCAAAGTACAACAGCACCGGGAGAGAGGTAAACATGGAGGCTTCATGCCCGTCGTCCCCCCATGCGGTCACAATCAGATCTTTCATTTTCTTTTCGCGGCACACATCCAGCTGCATTTCGGAAGAAAGGAGCGAAAAGCGATTGCAGGGCGCAAAGCCCGTCCAGCACCACGCGCCCCCGGCAAACGCCACGGGATTTTCCAGTTTGGTGTGGCACTCTGCCATATGAGAGAACAGGGCGCGGTCCAGCGAGTAATAATCCCAATAAATCAGCGTCAGTCCGGCGGGGATTTTTGCCGCCACCTCAGGCGGGATTTCCCCTTCTCTTACGTAGTATGTGCCAAATGCCATACGGAAAAACATATCGCTCCAGATCATCGGGGCAAAGCCGTATTTTTTGCAAAGTTCGGTCACGCGGGCAAGGTGCTCCAACATAATCTCCGGTGCCGGGCGGTAGCCGTGTTTATCCAGATATTTGCCTCTGCCCAGCATATGCGCCTCGTCCATGCCAAGGTTGATCCGGCGGGAGGTGAAGCACGCCGCGCAGGTTTTTAACATCTGCTCAATCAGCGCATAGGTCTTTTCTTCCCCGACAAAGAGGATATCACTGACCTCATGTACCTCGTCAAACGCCTGCCATTGCAGCGCCTGCTTCATATGAGCCAGCGCCTGAATACAGGGGATGACCTCAATGCCGAACTGCGCGGCATAAGCGTCAATTTCCCTCAGTTCCTCACAGGAAAACCGCCCGCGCAGATACCCGAAATAAGGGTACCCCGGCAACTCATACGTATCCTCGGTATACAGCATCAGGGAGTTGAAGCCCATCAGCGCGAGATCCCGGATCATCCGCTTTGCCGAATCCACCGTCAGCACCGCGTTGCGGGAGTTATCCGACATCAGGCACAGCATCCCGTCATACGGGTCTTCCTCCACCTCGCCGCCGTTCAGAACGCGCGGGAGCATGGAAAGCGCACGGAAATACTCCGGCAGAGCGGTATAGGTAATCAACACGCCGCCGTCCTTTTTGCCGGCATAGAGCTTTGTGCCCTTTCTCGCGGTCAGCGGGGTGCCGTCCGGCGCCTCGGTCAGCCCCAACCGGGGGAGCAGTTCTCTCGTGCCCGCAAGCAGTTCAGCAGGAAGATTTTTTAATAAAATATTCATCCGTATTCTCCTTTTCGCAGATGATCTGTACCCCCATTTTATCACAGCAGGCGGGTAAAGTAAATAGGTTTTCGGGGATTTTTGCTTTGAATTTGTACAACAACACAAAAGGCAACGCCACGCGTTGCCTTTTGTGTTGTCAGCCTTGTCCGGCTGGTTACCATTTATCGCTTTCGTCCGGCGGGATGACCGCTTTGAACGCTGTAATCGCGCACTCAATCATGTCATCGGTCGGCTCCTTGACCGTCAGGTGTTGAAGCCACATACCGGGGGCGGAAATGATTTTGGTGAGAATATTGTCATGCCGCCCGGCAAATTTCAACAGTTCATACCCGATGCCCATCACCAGCGGAATCAGCAGGATTTTGATGGCGGTGCGGATAAAGGTGTATGCCGTGGGGTTGATGCCGTTCATCGTCGGCGGGATGAAAATGCCGACCACGATGCTGACCAACAGCATCAGGATGAGAAACGACGTGCCGCAACGCGGATGATAGCGCCGCTCTCCGCGCACGTTTTTCACTGTCAGCGGCAAGCCGTGCTCATAGCAGAAGATCGTCTTATGCTCTGCCCCGTGGTACATAAAGGTGCGGCGGATGTCTTTCATCAGAGACACCAGCGCCATATATGCCACCAGCACGGCAATTTTCAGCGCGCCCTCAAATGCGGAGCGCAGATACCGGTTTTCCGCCGCGCCCGCGGGCAGAATTTTGGCAAGTTGCGTATAAAGGAAGGTGGGCAACCACACGAAAAGCCCGATGGCAAGCGCCACGCCAAGCACGGTGGCAACCAGCATCATCCCGGTCATCGCGCCCTTGCCAAAGGCGCTTTTCGGCTCCGTTCCGGCGGCGGATTCGGGTTCCGGGGAGGGTGCTTCTGCCGGGACAGACCCGGAGACTGCGGCTTTTTCCGTGGGAGCTGCGGGCGCACTCTCGGCGGGAGCGGGTTTTTCTTCTCCTTTTTCCGGCACTTCCTCGCAGGCGATCTCGGCGGAGCGCATCAGGTATTTATACCCCATCACCATGGAATCCACAAAGCCGAAAACGCCGCGGATGATCGGCAACCGGCAGATCTTGGGGCGTTTTTTCTGCGGATTTTCGTGTTCCTCGAAAAAGATTTCGCCATTGGGGCGGCGCACCGCCATGGCGCTTTTTTCGGGGCCGCGCATCATAATCCCCTCCATCAATGCCTGCCCGCCGATAGAAGTTTTACGGATTTCTTTTTTCTTTTCTTTCATAGCTCACTTTCCACGAACGCCGCCCGCGGGTGCGGGCGGCGTTGTCGTCAATTGTTACTTCTGTTCGTCCTTATGCTCGCCGAAGGACATTTCCATCTGCCCGCCCTGATCCTTTTTGTGCTTATCCAGCAGTTTGTGAATCCGCTGAACGGGGTTGAGGAGGTTGCTGATGGTTGCGTCATGGTTGAGGGTATCGATGATGTACGCCACATATTTACACATATTGACCTGTGCGTACCACGATCTCTGCAACAGTTCCGGGGTCTGGTACACCAGATTGGTGGTGAAGATACGGGTAAACACGCCCTCTTCATAGGCGCGGTCAAATTTCTCCAGCCCATCGGTAAACAACCCGAACGTGGCAAAGTTGAAGATGCGTTTTGCGCCCTTTTCTTTGAGTTGGAGCGCCACGTCAATCAGCGAATCGCCGGAGGAAATCATATCGTCCACGATAATCACGTCTTTCCCCGCAAGATCGGAGCCGAGGTACTCGTGCGCAACGATGGGGTTTCTGCCGTTGACGACCTTGGAGTAGTCACGCCGCTTGTAGAACATGCCGATGTCCAGCCCCAGCACGGAGGAGAAGTACATACATCTGCCCATCGCGCCCTCATCGGGGGAGATAATCACGATGTCTTCTTTATCGAGCGAAATATCGGGGTACTCCCGCACCAGCGCTTTGAGCATCTGGTAGGTGGGGCGTACATCGTCAAAACCGCAGAACGGCACGGAATTCTGCACACGGGGGTCATGCGCGTCAAAGGTGATGATATTCTTCACACCGATGGTGTCCAGCTCCTGCAACATCACGGCGCAATCCAGCGATTCTCTTGCGGCGCGCTTGTGCTGGCGCCCCTCATAGAGCATCGGCATAATCACCGAAATGCGGCGGGCTTTGCCGGCAAGCGCGGCAATGGTGCGCTTGAGGTTGGCAAAATGATCATCCGGGCTCATCGGCACTTGTCTGCCGTACATCTCATAGGTCACGCCGTAGTTGAATGCGTCACAGAAGAGATACACGTCATGCCCTCTCATGGATTCATGCAGCAGGGCTTTCGCCTCACCCGTACCGAAACGGGGGCATTCCACGCCGGAAAGGAAGGTCTCCCCCTCCCCGGACTTGCGCCACTCTCTCAGATACCGGTCCACCTGCTGTACAAAGGACTCACTGCCGGGTAAACCGATTACGCTCAACTCTCCGTAAAGTGCTTTTTTCATCTTTAAATATCAACCTCCGCGCACGTCGCTAATATTCTATTGTACTTGTTATTATAGCAAAACAACGTTTTTTTGTAAAGGGGGTATGGGTGAAAAAAACGCCATTCCCTCAATTTTTGTCGTTTTTTCCGAAAAGCGGGAGAATCACCCCGTTACTTTGCAAAATCTGCTGTATGCTTCGTCATAGGCGGCGCGGTCTGCCGTCGGCTCATATACCGTGGTGTCAAAGGAGCGGCGCACCAGTTCCCTTGCCTCGGCAAGCCCGGTCAGTTCCCCTTTCCCGACCAGCTGCATGCAAAGGTTGCCGATGGAGGTTGCCTCTACGGGACCTGCCACCACCGGGATGCCGCACGCGTCCGCCGTAAGGCGGCAAAGGAACGTGTCTTTGGTGCCGCCGCCGACGATATGGATGGCGGCTGCGGGTTTGCCGCGCAGCTCCGCAATTCCTTCTGCCGTGGCGCGGTAACGAAGCGCCAGACTTTCCATAATCGTGCGCACGATCTGCCCCTCGTTTTCAGGCACCCTCTGCCCCGTTTTCTTACAGTATTCCACCACGCGGCGCGGCATATCACCGGGCGTGGCGAAAAGGGCGTTGTCCGGGTCGATAAACGACTGCAAGGGCGCTTCCGCCTCCGCCATGCGTTGCAGGTCGGCAAAGGAATAGTCCTTGCCCTCCCGTTTCCACTGCCGGCGGCTCTCCTGCACGATCCAGAGCCCCATAATGTTTTTGAGAAACCGGATGGTGCCGAGCGCGCCGCCCTCGTTGGTGAAGTTGAGGCGGCGGGTTTCGCCGTTGATC
>URMC01000062.1 GCA_900548735.1 uncultured Eubacteriales bacterium
CCCCTGACGGGGTTTGGTGCGAACATTCGCTGTGTGCACCCAACTGACTCTGAAAGCTGCACCGCAGGTGCCGACCATTGGTCGCCCGTCTTTCCGAGATAACTCTAACCTCCGTAAGGGGTTTCCCCTCCCGCTTTCAAAGTGAAAAATCCAAGCAAAACAATCCCTCAGGCGCTTACGCGCCAGCCCCCTTTGCACAAGGGGGCCTTTGGGTTGCGAACATTGCGGAGTATTTTCCAAAACAAATCCCGCCCGGCTTACAGCCGGGCGGGATTTTGTTGCGGCAGAGTTTTACACGTCCAAAATCATCCCGTCATGGGCAAGCAGCACCGGGAAGTGCGGCGCCATATCGCGGGTAAAAGCATCGATTGCTTTGTCCGAGTTGCATTGCGGGCAACGGTGATGTACCACAAAGCGCGCGGTGCGGTTGTTTTTCAGAATTTCCTCAATTTCCGGTTTGTTCAGCCGCGTGTGCGCCGCCTCGCAGATCACCACGTCGGAAGGCGCCTCCAGCGCGACTTTTGGGTAGTCGGGCATGCCGGCGGCAAGGTCACCGGTGAAAATCACGCGCTTGCCCTCGGCTTCCACGAGGAAAGAATAGGAATTCGGCATGTGGTTATTCGGGATTGCCGTCAGGCGCAGTACGCCGTCATCAAACACCACGCCTGCCGCGTAGGTGTGAAAAATCACGCGGTGTTGGAGCAGTTCCTCTTTGCCAAACAGGAAATAGGACATGCGCAGGTAGGTTTTTTCCTCCGGCACATACACGTTGGTACGCACCCCGGCGTTGGCGGGAAAGCACTCCATTTCGCGGGTGTATTCCACCAGCCCCGCGATGTGGTCACCATGCGAGTGGGTGATAAAAATGCCCGCCACCGATGGGAAGGGAACGCCCACGTTCTGCAACAGCGTGGTGATCGGCGCGCCCGCGTCGATGATATAGTGCTTTTCGCCCACCGAGATCATGGTGGAGGAGCAGAATGCGTTTTTTTCGGTTCTCCCGTGGCTGGTGCCGAGAAAGGTCAGTCTCATACAAAAACCTCTTTTCTCCCCCTTGTGGGGGTGTTGGTTTTATGATACAGAAAAATGATCGGTTTGTCAAGTGGCAGGGTTCTGGCGGAGAGTGCCCGCCGCGTTTGGTGGGAGGTATCCAAAACAAAATCTAACCTTTTCTCTGCGCGTGCTCCCCCTGTCAGGCTACACGCCACCCCCTCCCGGAAGGGGGCTTGCTCCCGCCGTTGTTTGGCATATCACTTTGCTAAATCAAAGGGGCGACCAATGGTCGCCCCTACAAAAAAGATACTCTTTCCGTTGTTTCATCAGATTCCATAGCCGCTTTTTCTTTGCAGATGTAGGCGCAAAGAAAAAGCTAACAAAAAGAAACGCCGTAAAGGAGATGCGTTAAGGGGGCTTTTTGAAAAAAGCCCCCTTAAAATCCCCGAAAAACTTTTCGGCAACTACAGCCGGAACGTCAGGCGTGTGCACCCAAAGCAACGTACCAGCCTGTTCGCCCCGCCGCAGGCGGTATCCGCAAGGCGGCGCTTATCGGGGTTTACTGAATTACGTGCACGTCCAACTGGTTATACGGCACGCTGATGCCGGCTTCGGTGAAGGCGTTCAGCACTTCCTCCTTAAGGTCAAAATTCACGTTCCAGTAGTCCTTTTGTTTCACCCACACGCGGGTCACGTAGTTGAGCGAGCTCTCGCCGTGCTCGGTCAGGCGTACCATGGGCGCGGGGGTGGACTCAATCTCCGGGTGCTTCGCAATCACGCCGAGAATCGTCTCCTTGACCTTGGCGGGGCTGGCGTCATACGACGCGGAAAATACCAGATCCAACCGGCGCGTTTCCTTGGCGCTGTAATTGATCACGTTGGCGGCGGAAACCGTGTTGTTGGGCAGAAACACTTCCTTATTATCGGGCGTGACCAGTTTGGTGTTGAAAATCGTGATGGTTTCCACCGTGCCGGTGGTGCCGCCGATGTCCACAAAATCCCCCTCCCGAAAGGGCTTGGTGGAAACGATCATCAGCCCTGCCGCCACGTTGGAAAACGTGTTTTGCAGTGCCAGCGAGATGGCAAGGGCAAAGGCGGAAAGCATTGCCACAAGGCTGGTGGTCGGCACGCCGAGGAGCGCCAGCAGAGCGATGATGTTATTAAGGTACAGCGCGACCTTGATTGCGGAGAGCAGAAAATCGCCCGCCGCGCCTTTGATTTTCGACTTGTTGACGTTCTTGCTGACGACGGCGAGGATGATGCGGATGGCAATCACGCCGAGAATCAGCACCAGCGCGAAGGTCACAAGCCCCCGCGTGTGGCTTTGAATAAAGTCCGCCAGCCGGTTGAGCGCACGGGAGAGAAAGTTGGTGTCGGTTCCGTTTTCCATAACAAAAAATCCTTTCTTTTTATTGCATTTTTATTCATTATACCGCGCGCCGCGGCGCGCGAGGGTGAACATTCCGTAAACTATTTCTTCTGCGCCACCGAGCGCGCAAACGCGACGGGGGAAACCCCCACATAATGCTTGAACGTTTTACTGAAATGATAGATGTCGGCAAAGCCGAGCTCCCCGGCGATCACGCCGATAGGCAGCATCTCATCGGAGAGCAGCAGCTGTTTTGCCTTTTCAATCCGGTGCTTCTGGCGGAATTCCACGGGCGAATCTCCGCTGTATTCCTTGAACAGCCGCCGGAAATAGCACTCCCCCACGCCGGAGAGCGCCGCCAGCTCCCGCACGGGCAGGGTACTGCCCGCCTCCAGCAGTTCGATGCCGCGGCGGATGCAGGCAAAACTCCTGTCCGCACCCTCACTGCGGCTTTTGCGGCAGACCACGGCAAAAATCTGATAGATGACCGCTTTGAGCTCCGGCGTGCAGATGATGTTTTTGCGGAACTCCCCGGCAAGCGAGTCGATGGCGGCGGAAAGCCCCGCGTCCGCACTTTTCATACAAATCACGGCGGAAGGCACGGGGGCAATGTCTTCCCCGTCCTCCCCGTGCAGCTGAAAATGGATGACCACGGTGTCGGTCACGCCCGGTGCCGTGCCGTGAAAACGGATCACATAGCGGGAGCCTTTGGCGGTGTAGATCAGCGCCCCGCGCGGGATCTCCAACACCGCGCCCGCCGCGTCGGTCAGCGTGCCGGAGCAGTTTTTGAACCAGAGAAAGGTATGCGAGACCTTGGGCTTGTCCAGCGAGTTATACTCGCTTCCGCGCGAATACCAGTTCTGCGGCTTGGAAATCGGGTCGGTGAGGGTAAACTCACTGTGGTACAGTTCCTCAAACGGAATGATCTTCATCGGCGTTTCTCCTTTCCGGCTGTCTGCATCCAGTATACCACAAAAAACGCGAAATGTATCGGTTTGTACAAAAAAATGCGCAAAACTAACATTTACAAAGCCCCCGCCTCTTTGCTACAATGAAATCAATGCCAAGAAGGAGGAACCTTTATGCTGAATTATCATCTCAAAGTAGGTCTGTTACCCATGCGCCGCAACACCACGGACAGACCCGCCAGAACTTTTCTCACCTGGAGCTCCGCCGAGGCGCGCGGCGCCCGCGTGGTGGACTACATCGAGAAAAATTTTGCCACCCCGCACGTGTCGTTTGTGGATACCAAAGGGCTTGGATGTAAGGATCTGATTTATAACGATGACACCGCCGCCGAGGCGATTGCAAGGTTTAAAGAAGCAGACGTTGACGCGGTGGTGATGATCAACGCCAATTTCGGCAACGAGGAGGCGGCGGCGGACATCGCCAAGGCGCTGGGCGTGCCGTTTGCGCTGTTTGCCCCGCTGGACGATGAGTATTATGAAGACGGCATGCGCCCCACCGACTCCCAATGCGGGTTATTCGGCATTTCGCGGCAATTGCAGCGCTTCAATATTCCGTTCTCCCACATCCCGTGCTGTCGCGTGGAAGACGCGGAGTTTGCCGGGGCGCTGACCCGCTTTTTCCGCGTGGCGTGTATGGTGAAAAATTTCCGGAATCTTCGCGTGGGGCAACTGGGCACCCGCCCGGCGCCTTTCTTCTCGGTCATCTGGAACGAGGGGGAGCTGATGCAGAAATTCGGCTTGCGGATCACCCCCATCAACCTCGCGGTTTTGCAGGATCGTTTTACAAAAACGATGGAAACCAAAAAAGAGGAAATCGCAAAGTACGAAGCGCTGTTTCGCGAGAAGTATCGGATGGACGACCTCACCCCGCAGTACCTCACCCGTATGGCGTGCCTGCTGGTGACCTACATCGGGCTGTTTGAGGAGTTCCGACTGGACGTGCTTTCCGCCGAGTGCTGGACGGCGACCCCCGTGATGTTTGACGGGCTTGCCCCCTGCGCCGTGTACGGCATCCTTGCCGATATGGGCTACATCGTCAGTTGTGAGAGCGACCTGCACTGCGCCATCACCATGGCGCTGCTTTCCGCCGCCGCATTCGGGGAAAAGACCCCGTTCCTCGGTGAATTTACGGTGCGCCACCCGGAAAACCGCAATGCGGAGCTGCTCTGGCACTGCGGGCCTTTCCCGCTTTCGGTCAAAGCCCCCGACAGCCCGGCGCGGCTGGTCAATCAGCGCGAGTGGTTCCGCGCAAAACCCGGCGAATATACGCTGGCAAGAATCGACCAGGAGGCAGGCAACTATATGGTGCTTGCCGGTAAGGTGCGCACCACCAAAGGTCCGCAGACCCACGGCACCTATCTCTGGGCGGAGTTTGAAAACCTGCAGGCGTGGGAAGACAGACTGTTGGACGGACCCTACATCCACCACTTTGCCGAGATCGAGGGCGACTTTACCGCCGAGATCCGCGAGTTCTGCAAATACGTGCCGAACCTCGCGGTGGACAAAACGCTGGACTGAGAAAGGATAAATAAAATGGAAAGAAGCGAATTTCTGCACGCAATGATCCTCACGGAGCTGGAGGACGCGGTCGGCAAGGAAAACTGCTCCGTCAAGGAGATCGATAAAGTGACCCACAGCGTGGACTACTATTGGCTTTCCCGTATGTGGGCAGACCGCGGCAGAATGATGCCGCAGGCGGATTTTGTGGTGGCGCCGGGGGACGCGCAGGAGACCTCCAAAGTGCTCAAAATCGCCAACTACTACAAAATTCCCGTCACCACCTGGGGCGGCGGGGGCGGCACGCAGGGCGGCGCTATCCCGGTGGCGGGCGGCATCGTGCTGGATACCAAGCGGATGAATCAAATTTATGAAGTGAATACCGACGCGATGTACATCGAGTGCGGCACCGGCGCCATCTATAAACATATCGAGTGGGCGGCAAACGAGGTCGGCAAGGCGACCATGCACTACCCGTCGTCCCTCACCTGCTCCACGGTCGGCGGGTTCCTCGCCCACCGCGGCATCGGCGTGGTTTCCACCAAGTACGGCAAAATTGACGACATGGTGCTGCAGATGGAAGTGGTGTTGCCGAACGGGGACATCATCTACACCTCTCCCGCCCCCAAGCACGCGGCGGGGCCCGACCTCAACCAGATTTTCATCGGCTCCGAGGGGACGCTCGGCGTCATCACCAAAGCGCAGATCCGCATTTACGACCAACCGGAAGTGCGGCGCTTCCGCGGTTTCCTCTTCAAAGATATGAGCGGTGCTTTCCAGGCGGCGCGGGAGCTGTTGCAGAAATTCAAGCCCTCCGTCATGCGCCTGTACGACCCGGCGGAAACCGCTTCCCTCATCAAAAAAATCGTGGGCGTGGAGCGCGAGGGCGCTTTCATGAACGTGGCGTATGAGGGCGTAAAGGAGCTGGTGGATGTGGAGGAGAAAATTCTGCTGGACACCTTTGCCCGTTACGGCGCCGAGGATATGGGCAGCGAGTACGGCGAAAAGTGGTGGAAAGAGAAGATTACGTTCTTCTATCCGGGGCATATGATGGACATCCCGCAGATGTTCGGCACCATGGATACCATCGCGCCCTACGGCAAGATTGAAGAAATCTATTGGGCGATGAAAGAGGCAATCGAGACCAAATTCCCGCAGGCAAAATTCATTGCGCATTTCTCCCACTGGTACGAGTGGGGGGCGATGGTCTACGACCGTTTCATCGTGGACGGCAAGGACGTGCCCGCCGACCCGGTGGAGGCGCTGCGGTTGCACCAGGAAATCTGGACGACCGGCGTGCGCACCGCGCTGGCGCACGGCGGCGTGGTGAACGATCACCACGGCGTGGGCATCAAACTCGGCAGACTGATGAAAGAACAATACGGACCCGCCATGCAGGTGTTTGAGGGCATCAAGCGCGAGCTGGATCCCAACGGCATCATGAACCCCTTCAAACTGGGGCTTTGAGGAAAGGAGACGGGAGAGATGAACGAACTTTGCAAAAAACACGTGGATTCCTGCCGCTTTTGCTGGATGTGCCGCCACATCTGCCCCATCGGCAACGCCACGGGGCTGGAAAGAAACAACGCGAGAGCGAGAGCCCTCGGACTGTCGCTGGTCAACCGCGGCGTGTTTGACATTTCGGACGTTGCCGACACGCTGTACGAATGCGCGCTGTGCGGCGCGTGCACCAAAGAGTGCGTCACGGGATGGGATCCGGTGATGTTTACGAAGGCGGCGCGGCTGGACGCGGCGCTTGCCGGAAAACTGCCCGCGAAAATTGCGGAGCTGACCGCGAATGCCGTGGAGACCGGCAACGCCTACGGTCAAAAAGCGCCCGACGCGGCGCTTGCCGCCGCCTTTGCCGCCCATGCGGCAGGCACCGACACGCTCTTTTTCCTCGGTGCCGACGCGCGTTATCGGGCGGGTGGGGTTGCCGCAAAAGCCGTTACGGCAATGGAGAAAACCGGCGTGCCCTTTACGGTGCTGAAAGACGAGCCCGCCTCCGGCGCACAGCTCGATTACCTGATCGGCGCCGCCGAGGAGACGAGAAATCAGGCGCTGG
The DNA here is from genome assembly GCA_900548735.1 of uncultured Eubacteriales bacterium. Taxonomy (GTDB): domain Bacteria; phylum Bacillota; class Clostridia; order Oscillospirales; family CAG-272; genus Firm-07. The sequence continues at coordinate 6,893 of URMC01000062.1, forward strand.
CGTGCCTCGCCGTGCTGAATGCTTACAAAACCGTAGTGGTATATGACCCCGCGGACGCGGTGATGATCAAACGCACCTATGGCGAGTGGGGTCTGACCCTGACGGCAACGGTGGTGACGTACTCCGCGTTCCTTGCCGAGCGGTTTGCCGCAGCGGCACTGCCGGTGCCGCAGACAGGCGGCACGCTGACCTATCAGGACCCGTTTGCGCTCGCGCGCGACCTCGGGGAAACCGAGGAGGCAAGAAAAATCGTCAACGCCGCCGGGCACACCGTGGAAATGCTCTGCAACCGCAAGGACACGATGTGGGCGGGCAACATCCTGATGAGCGAATGGATGCCGGACGTCATCGCGCGCGTGGCGGCGGATCGGATCGTCAACGCGAAGAATGTGGGCGCGGACACCATCGTCTGCGCGTCGGTTTCGGAGTACGCCTCGCTGAAAAACGCCGCGCCGGCGGGGTTCTCGGTGCGCACGCTCTCCGACCTTGTTGTGGGCTGACGCCCGGAAAGGGAAGTTATGTTAGTAACGCTTGATAAAATCATCGGGATGGCAGAGGAAAAAAACTATTGCATTCCGGCGTTCAATGTGTATAATATGGAAACGGTGATGGGCGTGATTGCCGCCGCCGAAGAAGCGCACGCGCCGATTATCATGCAGATTTACCCCCGCCTTTTTGTGGAGGGGAGCGGGTATTATCTTGCCCCCGTGGTGCGCGCCGCCGCCGAAAAGGCAAGCGTGCCGGTGTGCCTGCACTTAGACCACGGCCCCTCCGCGAGAGAAATGCAGTTGGCGCTGCGCGCGGGCGCGACCGGCATTATGTTGGACGGCTCCGCCCACCCGTTTGAGGAGAACGTGGCAATGACCCGCGCCGCTGTGGAGACCTGCGCCGTGCTCGGCGTTCCCGTAGAGGGGGAGTTGGGGCACGTGGGCAGTGTGAACGATGACGCGATGGACGAGTTTACCTCTCCCGAGGAGGCGGCGGAATTTGTGCGCCGCACCGGGGTGTGCTGTCTTGCCGTGCTGGTGGGCAATGCCCACGGGCACTACAAAAAGCCCCCGAAGCTGGATATTGACCGGATTGATGCCATCCGCAAAGCGACCGGCGGGTTGCCGCTGGTACTGCACGGCGGCTCCGGCATTCCGGACGATCAGGTGAAGCGCGCGATTGCGGCGGGCATCCGCAAAATGAACATCGGCACCGACGTGTGCTGTGCGTTTCTGGACGGCACGAAACAGGCGTTTGACGACCCGAAACACCCCGTCGCCGTAGACCTTTTTATGAAAAATGCCATCGCGCGCGTCAAAGAGCTGGCGCTCTCCAAAATCGCCCTCACGGGCGCTGAGGGAAAGGCGCTGTGAGCGGGATGAAAACGGGAAAGATCATCGCCATCGGCGCCTGCGTGGCGGATACGCTGGTCACCGTACCGCACTACCCCGCGGAGGATACCAAACTGCGCGCCGCCGGAATCAAGCAGGCGGGCGGCGGACCTGCCGCCACCGGGCTTGTGGCGGCGGCGAAACTGGGGTGCGACACCGCGTTTGCGGGCGTGCTTGCCGATGACGCGGCAGGGGCGTTCCTCTATGAGGATTTTGCCCGCTACGGCGTGGACACCACGCTTCTTCGCATGCTTTCCGGCTATCGCTCTTTCACCTCCACGGTTTTGCTTGCCGCCGACACCGCCACCCGCACCTGCGTGTTTGACAAAGGCACGCTCCCGCCCTTTGCGCTGACCGAAGCGCACGCGGCGGCAATCTCCGATGCCGCGCTCCTGATGGTGGACGGCAACGAGCTTCCGGCGGCGGTGACGGCGGCGAAAATCGCCCGTGCGCACGGCGTGCCGGTACTTTACGACTGCGGCGGACTGTACGAAGGCGTGGCGGAATTGCTCGCTTTGACCGACTATATGATTCCCTCCCGCGAGTTTGCGCTGGCGCACACGGGCAAGGCGACCGTCCCCGAAGCGGCAAAGGCGCTTTATAACACGTATTCCCCCCGCCTTGTCGTCATCACCGAGGGCAAAAAAGGCGGCACCGCCTATGACGGGGAACGCGTTTGGGAGTACCCGGCGACCCCTGCCGTGGTGGTGGATTCCAACGGCTCGGGCGACGTGTTTCACGGCGCGTTTGCCGCGGGGCTGACAAAAGGTTATGTCCCGGAAAAATGCTGTCTGTATGCCAGCGCCGTGGCGGCGCTGAAATGCACGGGCGTGGGCGCGCGGGAAAGCATCCCGGATCACGGAACCACGCTCCGCTATCTGAAGGAGAACGGCTATGAATTTTAAGAAAACCTACACCCCCAAAACCGGCTACACCGAAATCTGCAGGATTGGCGAGTGCAGTCTCAAACGCCTTTCGTTCGGTATCATCGAGCTGAATGCGGGCGAAAAACTTCCCTTTGCCACCGGCGGGGAGGAAAAGGCGCTGATTCTGCTGGAAGGACACTGCAACGTGTCCTTCGGAAGTACAAAGTGGGAAAACATCGGCAACCGCGCCACGGTGTTTGAAAACCGCCGCGCCGAGTCGGTCTATCTGCCGCGCGATTTTGCGTGTGAGATTGAGGCGCTGGATCACCTGAAAATCGCCGTCTGCGGCGCGATTGTGAGCGAAGCGAGCGAGCCGCAGGTCCTGCGGGAGGAGCACGTGGTACTGAAAAAGCTGGGCAGAGTGCCCTTTGAGCGCGAGACCAGCTTTATCATTGACGGCAATTCCAACGCAAAGCGCCTGACCGTGGGCGAGGCATACTGTACCGAGGGCAACTGGGCAGGGTTCCCGCCCCATAAACACGACGTGGACGACATGCCCCGCGAGTGCATTGCGGAGGAGATCTACTACTTCCTGTTTGACCCGAAACAGGGCTTTGCCGTGCAGTGCCTGTACACTGCGGACGGCAAAACGGACGAGGCGTACCGCGTGAAGAATGACGAGCTGGTGGAGTTCCCTTACGGGTATCACTCCACAGTCTCCGCCCCCGGCTACAAAACCTATTTTCTGTGGCTGATGGCGGGCGATTATCAGGGATTCAACCGGAGCAACGACCCCGATCACGACTGGATAGCCTGACAGGAGATATCCGAACCCGCCTCGGGCGCGCGTATTTCGAAATCTTTGTGACTTTTCGTCATCGGAGGGCAAAGCCCGCCTTCTTCCGAAAAGCCGCAAATCTTCCTGAAATACGCGTGCCGGAGGTCGAAGAGTTCTCGCGGGACGGATTTTTCGTCAGGCAAGGCAAAAACGCAGGGAATATTCTATATTCCCGAGTATTTTAACGCAGTATGACGGGAAATCCGCCCGCGAGAACCGGGTTCGGATACCTCCTGTCAGGCTAAAGTGAGGAAATGCTATGACTTTGACGGAACTGCGGGCAAAAAACCCGGAGTTGGCGCTCTTTGAGACCGACTCCCCCGAGTTTGCCGCATACGGGCGGCGCGCGGAGATGGACACCGCGGAAATCCTTGCCGTGGCAAAGGGCGTGGCGCGCCCCGAACAAGGCAGCGCGTATGTCGCGGCGTTGCCGGAATTTGAAACGCTTGCCGTGGCGGGCAAAATCAAAGCCGAAATTTTCGGCACTTTGCCCTTGCAGATCGGCTATTGCCACGGGCACAACAACCGACTGAACGCGCTGGAATGGCACGCTTCCTCCGAGCTGAATATCGCCGTGACCGACCTTGTGCTGATTCTCGGCACCAGGCAGGATGTGAAAAACGGCAGGGTGAACGCCGCGGCGCTCCGCGCGTTCCTTGTGCACAAAGGCGAGGCGGTGGAGGTGTACGGCACCACGTTGCATTTCTGCCCCTGCGAGGTAGAAAGCACCGGCTTTGGCTGTGTGGTGGGTCTGCCCGCGGGCACCAACACGGCGCTGGAAACGCCGAGTGACGTCCCGTTCCTGTGGTGTAAAAACAAGTGGCTGCTGGCGCATGAGGAAAATGCCGCCCTGCTCTCCCGCGGCGCCGCCCCCGGCATCACCGGCACAAATTACAAAATCGTGTATTAAGGGCGCGGCAGGGGGGGGGGCGGTTTTTAAAAAACAGCCCCCCCCCGCCCCCCACCCCCCAAAACAATTGGGGGATGGGGGGGCGCGCGCAAGGAGTGCCGGGCACCGGGCAAAGGAAAACGGGGGGCGGGGGGGTT
>URMC01000063.1 GCA_900548735.1 uncultured Eubacteriales bacterium
GAGCGTTCCAGTTCCATAACGGCAAGAAACGCCCGCCGCCCGAAATCGGTGAAAAAATCTTCCCCCGTCAGCGGCACCGCGCCGGATGTCACTTTGGCGCGGTATTCGGGGTACAGCAACAGCAAGCCGAGAATCGTATTTTCCGCCGCCGCCGCCGCGGGGTTTTTCGCGGCATCCGGGTTGACTTTATCCCCGAAACTCCGCGCTTCCAGCCGCACCTCGCGGCTTTCCTTCTGGCGGTATTCCCGGCGTTGCTTCGCGCGCAGGCGCGCCACGTCACCGGCAAGACTGTCCGGTGAGATCCCCAGCCGTTCCCCGGCTTTTTTCAGGTACAGCTCCCGTTCCACGCCGGAGGCAGTGGCGGCAATAACCGACACGATCTCCCGCGCGCACCGGATCTTTCCGTCCGTGGTGCCGGGGTCGTTGCGGGAAAGAATCGCTTCCAACTGAAAATCAAACGGCAGGCGGCTGTCACCGAGCATTTTGCGGAAAGCATCCGCACCGAATTTGTGAATATATTCGTCCGCGTCCTTGGCACCCGTCAGCTTGAGCACGCGCACATCCAGCCCGACCTCGTCCAGAAGGCGCATCGCCTTGTTTGCCGCCTTCTGCCCCGCCTCGTCGCTGTCGTAGTTGATGACCACCTGTTTGGTATAGCGGGCAAGCATGCGCGCATGCTCCGGCGTGATGGCGGTACCGAGCGTGGCAACCGCATTTTCAAACCCCGCCGCCTGAATGGCGATGGTATCCATATACCCCTCGCAGAGAATCAGGCGCTCCGCGCAGGAGTTTTTGGCAAAATTCAGCCCGAAAAGCACGCGGCTTTTCTTAAACCCGGGTGTGTCGGCGGAGTTGAGGTATTTCGGCTTGCTGTCATCCATTACCCGCCCGCCGAACGCCACGATATTGCCCGTGGTGTCAATCACCGGAAACATCACCCGATTGCGGAAAAGGTCAAACAGCCGCCCCGTTTTCTGAGAGCGCCCGCAGAGAAACCCCGCGGTCAGCTCCTCCTCCGAGTAGCCTTTTTCCTTCATATAGCGGGTCAGCGCGCCGAAATCATTCGGTGCAAAGCCCAGCCCGAAATGCCGGATGACCGACAGCGGCAACCGGCGTTTTTCGGCAAGGTACGCCATGCCCTCCCCGCCCACATTCGGGTCAAACAGGCAGGCACGGAAAAATTTTGCCGCGTCCAGGTTCATTTCATACACGCGCCTGCGGGAAAGTGCCTCGCGCTCCCCCCCGCGGCTGTCCTGCGGAATGGTAATCCCCACCCGCGCGGCAAGAAACTCCAGCGCGCTGACATAGTCTAAGTTTTCAATCTTCTGAATAAACGTCACCACGTCGCCGCCCGCGCCGCAACCGAAGCAGTAAAAACTGCGCGTTGCGGGAAAGACCGTAAACGACGGGGATTTCTCACTGTGAAAGGGGCAAAGCCCGTTCCGGTTGGAGCCCGCGCGCTTGAGGGTGACATAGGTGCCGATCACTTCTTCGATATCACAGCGGGAGCGGATCTCCTCTACAACTTCTCTCGGTATCATTTGACGCGCCAGACCTCCGGGATAAACAGCTCGCGATAGAGTTCGATTGCATACCGGTCGGTCATGCCGGAAAGATAGTCGCACACGCAACGCCCCACCGGCTCGGTTTTCAGGTTTTCGCCATAGATACCGGGCAGTTTTTCGGGGTGATTTTCAAAATATTTAAACAACTGTGCCAGCATTGCCTTGGCTTTCACTTCCTCGTCCTTTGCCGCGTTATCGCGGTAGACGCGGGCAAACAGAAAATCGCGCAACTCGTCGGTGGCTTTCTGAATATCCGGCTCCATTTGCGCATGCGGCTGGTTTTCCGTGGCGCGGAGAACCGACTCCACCATCGTATTGATCCGCCCGGAATGGGTCTCCCCCAATACTTCGCGCAACTTCGTCGGAATTTCCTCCTTTTGCAGGATCCCCGCGCGCAGGGCGTCGTCAATATCGTGATTGATGTAAGCAATGCGGTCGGCAAAGCGGATCAGTTCACCCTCCAGCGTGCAGGGCATTTCGGCACCGGAATGGTGGGCAATACCGTCCCTGACCTCAAAGGTCAGATTCAGCCCCCTGCCGCCGTTTTCCAGTTTTTCCACCACCCGCACACCCTGTGCGTTATGGGTAAAATCGGGGGAAAACATCTGTTGCATCACACTCTCGCCCGCGTGCCCGAACGGGGTATGCCCCAAGTCATGCCCGAAGGCGATCGCCTCCGCCAGATCCTCGTTGAGGCGCAGTGCCCGCGCCATGGTGCGGGCAATCTGCATGACCTCAATGGTGTGGGTCAGGCGGGTGCGGTAATGATCCCCCGCCGGTGCCAGAAAGACCTGTGTTTTGTACATCAGCCGACGGAACGACTGGCTGTGCACGATCCGGTCGCGGTCACGCTGGAATTCGGTGCGCACGGAGCTTGGGGGGCATGGCACCTCACGCCCTCTGGTATTCGCTGTCAGAAAAGCAAAGGGAGAGAAAAAATCCTTCTCCCGTTTCGCCATCATTTTGGCAAAATCAGACATTCGCGCCACCTCCTTTTCGTGTCTCTGTTAAAAGATACCCGCTTTTTCGGCAAAACTCTTTTTTTCGGCAAAAATTTTTCCGGCAATTTCAGGGAGAGGGAAAGCGTAAAGGGGGCTTTTTGAAAAAAGCCCCCTTTAAATCCTCCAAAAACTTCCGGCAACTGACGCCGGGCGTTCAGCGGTAAAATCACCGATACCTTGCGCCGAGCGCGGCGCAGGCGCGGTAATCCTGCCCTTCCGGATCCATCCCGAACGCGCGCCACATCGCCGGGCGGAAAATTTCCGTTTCCGGCACGTTGTGCATGCAAACCGGAATCCGGAGGATAGACGCCAGCGTAATCAGATCCGCCCCGATATGCCCGTAAGAAATCGCCCCGTGGTTGGCGCCCCAGTTGTTCATCACGTCATAAGCCGAGGTAAATGCCCCCTTGCCCGTGACCCGCGGCACAAACCAGGTACAGGGCCAGGTGTAATCGGTGCGCCGCCAGAGCGTATCCGTTACCTCGTCGGGCAGATCCACCGTCCAGCCCTCCGCAATCTGCAATACGGGTCCCAGCCCCGCAATCATATTCAGGCGTACCATCGTCATCGGCATCTCGCCCTTCGTGAGAAACCGAGAGGAGAACCCGCCGCCGCGGAAATATCCGAGATCTGCCGCGTTCCATGTGGTGGCGGCAAGCATTTCCTTCACATCCGTGGTGTTGACCTCATACCACGGCTTGATCTCGCGTCTGCCGCCTTCCCCGCGGGAAGCACCGCTCGCGTCAAGACAGCAGGCGCCGGAGTTGATGAGGTGGATAAACCCATCCGCCTCTTTTGCACGCCCGTTTACCTCGTACCCCGTTACGCGCCGCACCGCCGCCGCACTCCAATACGTGCGCACATCGGCAAACATCTGTGCGCGGTTGGTCAGCAGCTTCATCAGCAACATACCGGCGCCGTTGAGCGTGTCGTTTTCGGTGGCAAGAATCATCGGCTCCCGCACGCCGTTCCAGTCAAAGGAGGAGTTGAGAATCGCCTCCGCAAAGTCGCCGTTCGGGTAATGATCCGTCCACTGTCTCTGCCCCTGAAAGCCCGCCGCAATGGCGTTATGCCCGACCTTTTCTTCCTCACAGCGTGCCGGCAGGTTGCCGTTGCCCTTCATCAGATCGCGGATAATGATTGCCATTTTGACCGCAAAAGCGCGCTCTTTTTCCTTCTCCGCATCACTGCGGCGAAGCTCGGGCGGGTTTTTGTCAAACCCCTCGCGGCAGTTCTTTTTATACCACGCAAACGCTTTTTCAAACTCGTCCGCGTCAAAAATCCCCTCTTCCATCCGGCGGATAATCTCTACCTCGTCCACGGATTCCACCCGCATGCCGAAATATTTTTCAAACAGATCGGTGCTGATCATCGACCCGCCGATCCCCATCGTTACGGAGCCGATCTGAAGATAGGAGCGCCCGCGCATAGACGCCGCGGCAACCGCCGCCCGCCCGAAGCGAAGCAGTTTTTCACGTACGTCCGGGGGGATTTTGCGGTCGTCCTTTTCCTGCACCTCGTGCCCGTAAATGCCGAATGCCGGCAAGCCCTTCTGCGCGTGGGTCGCCAGTACCGAGGCAAGATACACCGCCCCCGGCCGCTCGGTGCCGTTGAAGCCCCACACCGCCTTGATGGTGTCCTTTTCCATATCCATGGTCTCGGAGCCGTAGCACCAGCACGGCGTTACGGTAAGGGTAATATCCACCCCCGCGCGGCGGAATTTTTCGGCGCACGCCGCCGCTTCCGTCACTCTGCCGATGGTGGTATCCGCAATCAGCACCTGCACCGGCGTGCCGTCCGCATAGCGGAGATTCTCGCGAAAGAGTTTTGCCGCCGCCCGCGCCATTGCCATAGTCTGCTCTTCCAGTGACTCCCGCACGGCAAGCACGCCGCGCCTGCCGTCAATCGTGGGGCGGATCCCGATCACGGGTTTTGTAACGATCTCCTGAAATTGTGGCATTTTCTGTACCTCCTGCCTGTCAGTACTTGAATTATATCACACAGCGTGGTATAATTCCTGTGTAAAAACCGCCATTTTCCGGTACAAAATTCACTTTCGAGGTGCTTATGAAATATATGGAATTAAACGAGGGAAAAGCGCACGGCAGCGCGGGTTTCCCCCTCCAATATTATGCGGTGGATGCTACACACCCGCAATTCCGGATGCCGCCGCACTGGCACCGGGAGTTTGAAATCATCCGCGTCAACGCCGGGCGGTTTTCGGCACATCTGGACAACCACCCGTATCCCCTTTCCCCCGGTGACTGCCTGTTTTGCGCCGGGGGAACCGTGCACCGCGGGGAACCGGAGAATGCGGACTGCCACTATGAATGCGTGGTATTTGATCCTGACCTCCTGCGCCGCGCAAGAGGCACTGTAATCGACGCATTTCTCTCCCCGCTGGTGCACCGCACCCGCATGGTTCCGCCTTTTTTTGCGGCGGGTGACCCGGCGTTCTCTCCGGTGTTTGACCGGATTTTTGATCTTGCAACCGACCCCGCGCCCGGCGCGGAGCTGGCGCTGGTGGGGGAGCTGTACCTCCTTTTTTCGGCAGTTTACCGGGAGGGGCGGGTGGAGGAAGCCCCGGCGGGGCTGCATCAAAAGGCGCAAAGCCGCACGGCGGCAAAACTGCTTGACTATATTGAGGAGCACCTGACCGAACCCCTGACACTTGCTGACCTTGCCGCAGTTTCGGGGCTGACGGCGCGCTACCTCTGCCGTTTTTTCAGAGCTTACACGGCGATGACCCCCATGCAATATCTGAATGAACGGCGCGTGGAGCGGGCATGTGCCGAATTACGAGAGGGCAAAAGTGTGACCGCGGCGGCGTTTGACTGCGGATTTTGTGATGCCAGCTATTTTTCCCGCGTGCTCCGCAAATACAAGGGCTGTTCCCCGGCGGAATATCAGAAAAAGCAGCGTGATAAACCCTAAAAACGGGCGGCGCACTCATTCTTTCTCTTGCCCGCCGCAGGCGCGCAAGAGGGGGCTTTTTGAAAAAAGCCCCCTCTTGACTCCCGCAAAAACTTTTCGGCAGTCGGCGCCGGGACGATGGGCGTGTGAACCCAAAGCGGCGTATCAGCCTGTTCGCCGCACCGCAAGGTGCCCGCAAGGCGGTTTTGGCAACAATATCCTTACCGTCTGCGTTTGGCGTTACGAATAGTAAAATACAGAAACAACAGTGCAAACGCAAAGGATGCAAACGCAAGAAAATAGAGGAACGACCGATCCTTAATGCTGGGTCTTGCCACCTCCCATACACCGAAGGCGGAAAGGAGAATGCACCCGCAAAGGCGCAAAAACGCCCCGCGTTCTGCCGATTTGGTGCCCTTTTGCTGGTAAACGCGCACGGTTTCGGTCACACCACGCAACCAGATGATAAACCCGATGCAGGCGCAAAGCGACAACGTGGACAAAAGCGGCACATTGAGGAACTGGCACGCCGCCTGCCCCACCGCACAAAGCAACACAAGAAAAATTTCGCCAAAGATGAAATACCGCGATTTACCGGTATAACGATAAGAAAGCGGAAACAGACACAGCGCTGCGTAAATCGCGAGAAAGACCCCGGTAAAGATCCGCAGAATGTCCCGCGCGAAAGAAAACCCTTTCACGTCCAGCGCGCCCAGCAACATCACTACGCCAAACGCAACCAGCACAATCGTCACGACCAGTGTAAACACCTTGTTTTTTAATTGTTTTTCCATGTTTCATCCTCCTCTTTGGAAACGGTCGGCGCGAAAAAGCCGATAACCGTAGCATACAAAAATCCCAGCGCCACCAGCACCGCCGCAAACAGCAACGCCAGCGAAAACAGCGCCAAAAGGTACATAAAAAACGACCGGAACGCCCCCAACACCATCCGACGGACGCGCTCGTCAAACAAACACAGCGCTCCGGAAAACAGGAACAGCAGCCCCACCACGGTGAAAATCCCGCCAAACGCGTCACGAAGATCGGCGGGCGAGAGGTACACCGAAAAGGCAAACAACAGCATCAGCGCGCACCCGATAATCTTGGGGATAACCGCCGTGTTCTCATCCCGGAACACCGACGGGATAAAGCGGAGCGCCGTCATGGCGTAATCCCCCAGCGCGGCGCCGCTCTCATTGAGCGTGCCGGTTTCCTCCGGAGAAGAGAAAGTCGCACCGTGAAAGCAGGAACGCGCCACCACCAGCACCGCAAACAACCCCATTACTATGGGTCCGATGGCAAAAAAGAAGTTGCCCACCACGGCAAGCGGGTTTTTGGGGTTATAGGAGTGATCCAGATACCCAAACTCCCCGTCCTCGGCGTTCGGGTCAAAAAAGCAGATGTCCTCAATCCGGTGGGCAAACAGAAAACAGGCAACCGCCTGCCCCGCTACCCGCACGGGCACCGAAAGCGCCGAGACCGCAAGCAACAGCGGCTTGCCGTTCCGAGGGGTAACAAACAGGCAAAACAGGCGCTGGCAACAGAAAATCAGCAACCCGAATGCCGCAAACGGCACAAGGCTGTACAACAGCAGTTGTGCAAAGTAAGAAAGAAACTGCGCCATGCGCTCACCCCCTTTTGCCAATTTCGGAATGCTTTGGAAAACGGGCTTGACTTTTGCCCGCCGACGTGCTATACTTTTGCCGTAACTTCATCAAACGGCCGCGCGGTATGTTGCCGAAAGGTATTACCGTGAGGAAAGTCCGGGCTTCACAGGGCAGGATAGTTGATAACATCAACCGCAGGCGACTGCCGGGAAAGTGCAACAGAAATATACCGCCCGCAAGGGTAAGGATGGAAAGGCGAGGTAAGAGCTCACCCACTCCTATGGTGACATAGGTTTGCTGTAAACCCTATCCGAAGCAACACCGTATGGGGGCGTCTGCCCGACGCATGCCCCCGGGTGGCACGGGAGTTTTCTCCCGAAGCTCGCCGGTGACGGCGAGCGAAGATTGATGGCCGTTCACGACAGAACCCGGCTTACAGGTGGAGTTCCCTCAAAGCCGCCGCACCCGCGGCGGCTTTTTGTGTTCCCCCGCGCTTTTCGCGCGGGTTTTTTTACACGTAATCGTCCGTGTCGTCTGTAAATCCGCCCTCGTTTGCCATTCTGGCGGCGTACTGCTCGGCAGTGATCAGCACCCGGCGGGGCTTGTTGCCCTCCGCAGGGCTGACAATGCCCATTTCCTCCATCCGGTCAATGAGCTTCGCCGCACGACCGTAACCGATGGAAAGCCTTCTTTGAAGAAGCGAGGTGGCAACCTTTTGGGATTCCACGGCAAGGCGCACCGCCTTGTTGAAGATCGCGTCCTCTCCGCTCTCCCCGTCGTCGGCAAAGTCGTCGTCCCCGGGCTTGCGGTTGGCGGCTTCCGCTTTCGCCATCTCCACCTCCAGCTGATTCATAAACTCTTCATTATAATGAACCGTCTCGTTATGCTCCCGGATATAAGTCACCACGCGGTCGATCTCCCCGTCCGACACAAAGGCACCCTGCACACGCGCAGGCTTCTGCACCCCGATCGGCATATACAGCATATCGCCTCTGCCGGTCAGCGCTTCGGCGCCGTTGGCATCCAGAATCGTGCGCGAATCCACCTGCTGCATCACCGTAAAGGCAATGCGGGAGGGGATGTTTGCCTTCAGCTTGCCGGTAATCACGTCCACGGACGGGCGCTGGGTACCGATGATCAGATGGATCCCGGCGGCACGCGCCTTTTGTGCGAGGCGGCAGGTAAAGGTTTCGGGGTCGTTGTTGGTCACGCTCATTTTCAGGTCGGCAAACTCGTCGATCACGATAACCATTTTGGGCAGATGCTCCCGCTCGGGGTCGTTTTTCACTGCCTCGTTATACGCGTCGATCTCGCGCACGCCCACATCACGCATCAGGGCATACCGGCGGTCCATTTCCGCCACGGCGCAGGCAAGCACGCCCACGGCACGCTTCATATCCGTCACAATCGGCATATACAGGTGCGGCACATGCTCATAGAGCGAAAACTCCACCTGTTTGGGGTCAATCAGAATGAGGCGCAGGTCTGCCGGGGTGGTTTTATACATCAGCCCGATCAGAATGGTGTTGATACAGACCGACTTACCGGAGCCGGTGGTGCCGGCAACCAGCAGGTGCGGCATTTTGGCAAGATCGCACATCTGAATATTGCCGCCGATGCCGATACCGAGCGGCACCTCCAACGGCTTTTTGGAGTTTTTGTACTCTGCGGATTCCAGCAGGGTGCGCATATATACGGTCTCACGCTCGGCGTTCGGCACCTCGATACCGATAGCGGGCTTGCCGGGGATCGGTGCCTCAATACGGACCGCCGCCGCCATATTCAGCGCAATATCGTCGATATGGTTGGTCACGGAGCGCACGCTGGTGCCTACCTCCGGGCGCAGCTCGTATCTGGTGATGGTCGGCCCGCGGGAGCACTGAATGTCCTCCTGAATCCGCACATTGAAGCTGGCAAGCGTGGCGCGCAGTGCCGCCTTTTTCTCCTCCATCTCCTCGGTGTGATCCACGTTTTTGTTCTGATGATCCTCATTGAGCAGGGTCAGCGGGGGGATCACGAAATCACGGGCGGGCGCCGGTGTGTGCGCCGGCGGGGTCTGCCGCACAGGCTCGGTCTTCGTGCGCACCGGGTCCTTCACCGTCTCGGTTCTCGCCGTCACGTTTTCGCGGGCGGTAAAGGTGGGTACCTCCACATGAAAGTCCACCGCGTCGCTGTCCCGTGTCATGGTATTTCTCGCGGGGCTTGCGGTGCGTTCTCTTGCCGGTCTTGCGGCAACCGCGCCGCCGACGGGCGGCAGGTCGTCGTCATCCCCCCAATCACGCGCAGGGCGCATGTTCTGCGCCGGGGGTGCGGCGGGCGCACTCCGCTCCGCCGGAGGTACCGCCGCGGGCTCCGCCGGGCGGGTCGGCTCCTCGGTGAAATCAGGCTCGGTCACGGTTGCCTTTGCCGCAGTGCGGAAGGTGGCACCCGGTTCGGTTTTGCGGGGCGCGCTCTCCTGCTCGTCGGCAAAAGGATTCTTCTCTTCTTTGGGCTGATCCGCGGCAAGCGTCGCCGCGGCAAATGCCGCCGCACGCACCGCGTTTTCCGCCGGTGCAGCGGCTTTTTCCGGCGAGGGAGCCGTCGCCGGGCGGGCAAACGAAACCGCCGACGGAATATCGTCATCCGGCCCCACAAAGTCCGGCTTTGCGGGCGTGGGATTTTTCTTTGCGGGCGCCGCACTTGCGACCTCCGGCTCTCTGACGGCACCGCCTGCAAACAGTTCATCGTCCCCGAAATCGTCATCCGAGATCACATCGGGTTCGGGAGCTTCTTCCGGAAACGCGAACTTTTTGCCATAGTCGGCTTTGCCGAAGGCGCCCTGCCCACCGGCGTTGCCGATGGAGCCCTCCGTAAAGTCCTGATGAATACCAAAGGGCGAAAATCCGTTGCCGGGCGCATTGTCCGCAGGCGCCGCCGGGGCGGATTTGGTCCCCTGTCCTTCGGCGTGCGGCTGTTCCTCCGCAAAATCCCGGTGAAGCCCGAAGGGTGAGTAACCGGTGGAAGGCGCGGAATGTACCGCATTTCCGTCTTTCGCCGGCTGTGTGCTCTGCTGAGTTGCGGGGGGCGCCTGTCGCACGCCGAAGGGCGAATACCCCTCCGGCGGAACCTGTTCCCCTGCCGGGGCGGGCTTTACGCTCTCACGGTGCACGGTACCTTCCCGCCGCTCCGGCAGTTCCTCCATCCGGGGGAGCGCAAAGGGCGAGTAGCAGTCGGTTGCGGTCGGTGCCTGCGCCGGTGCCGGATTGGCGGGGGTCGCCGGCTTCGGGGCGGCGGTTGCCGCCTCTGCCCGTGCGGGAGAGGGGGCAAACGGAGAATAGGCAGTGCCGGGTTTGGAGGACGCCGGGTGCGGCGCTTCCGCAGTGCCTGCGCCCTCCGGGTCTCTCGCGTTGGGCACAAAAGGAGAATACGCAGTGCCCGTCTTATCGCTTCTGACAAAGCCGGTCGCCGCGGCGGCGGGCGCCGCGGTGTTGCCGGTGGGATAGCCTTTCCCGCCCGGCTGTTCCGCGGCGGGGACGAACGGAGAGTATGCCGTGTTCGGTTTGGTGCCGCCCACAGGCTTGTCCTGTGCCGGCAATTCCAACTCGTCATCCGGAATATCCACAATATTTTCCGCGCCGAACGCGGCGGCAATCTCGACGGAAATTTCGTCTGCCGTGGCACGGCCGGTCTCGGATTTAATAGCGGGCAGCTCCACGTGGTAATCGCGATCGAAGATGGCACCCGTCTCGCGCGCCAAGCCAATCATGGACAGGCAATCGGGGCGGTTGGGCGTGAGTTCAATATCGAAAATGACATCGTCAAGCCCGAGCGCTTCCTGAATGCGCATACCGTTTGTGTATTTTGTGCCGTCGTTCAGAATCAGAACGCTGTCCGCACCCGCGCCCTCGTATTCAACA
>URMC01000064.1 GCA_900548735.1 uncultured Eubacteriales bacterium
GTAAAGCAACGCCGCAAGCACGGCAGAAAAGAGGGTGAGATGAAACAGCCCAAAAGCCCGCCAACGGGATTTTCTTTTTTCCATGTACTCCCCTCCTTTTTTCTTATTTTAGCACATCCGGGAAAGGAACGCAAGTTTTTTGCAAAGGCCCTTGCAAAAAAGAAATTCTTCCGCTATAATGGAAGTATAAACATCAAGGAGGCGCTTTTATGAACAACGATTACAACGGGCAAAACAACCCGGGCTTTGGCGAACAGCAAAACCCCGGTTTTGACGAATCTTCCAATACACAACAACAGAACAACGACCGGCAAAGCGACGCCGCCGGGCAAGGCGGATACTCTGCGCCGGGGATGAACGGGCAGGGCTACTATTATCAGGCGCCCATCGACCCGAACGCCGTCACTCCCCCGAAATCCGGCAAGGATTACGGCGCCACGGCGCAGACGCTTGGCATTATCGGGCTGGTTGCAAGCTTTATTTGCAGTTGCCTGCCGATTGTAGGGCTGATTCTCGGTATTATTGCCGTTGTAAACGGCAAACGGGCGGCAAAGGAAGACGGGCAGGACAAAAATGCCGGCACCACCGGGCGGATCTGCGGCATCATTGCCATTGTCGTTTCCGCAATCACAATCCTTGTCAGCATTGTGTTCTACATTCTCGCTCTTGCCGGACTCATGGACGCTTTCTGGGGAGAATATTACCGGCAGCTGGAAGCTGCCGCAGGCATGGCAAGATAACAAAAACCCGCACCCGCGCTACGGCGCGGGTGCGGGTTTTTCCGCAAAAAAGATTGCTTTGATCAAAAGGGCGGCGATGGGGCCGAGAAAAATCCCCGCAAAGCCGAACAGCTTCATCCCCGCAAAGAAGGCAAACAGCGTGACAAGCGGATGAAGCCCGATGCTCTTGCCGACCAGATGCGGCTCCGTAATCTGCCGTACCACGGTAATCACGGCATAAAGCAGAATCAGCCCTACCCCGCCCCATGTGTTGCCACCAAGCAAGCGAAAGATTGCCCATGGCAACAACGCCGTGCCGACGCCGAGCACCGGCAGAATATCCATCAGGGCAATGAGAAAGGCAAGCAGAAAAGCATACCGCTCCCGCAGGAGCAACAGCCCCAGAAACAGCTCACCGAACGTCAGCAAAAACAAAAGGAAATATGCCCCCAGCCACCGACGGAAAACCTCGCCCACCCGGCGCTTTGCCTCCGGCAGTTTTTCCCGCAGGCGCGGCGGGCAAAGCCCCCGGAGGAACGCGGTCACGCGCGGATAATCGAGGGCGAAGAAAAAACAGGCGATCAGCCCCACCAAAAACGCCACAAACGCCGCGGGCAAGCGGGCGAGCCACACCGTCAGCTTTGGGGGGATCTTCTCTGCCCACGCGGCAAGCGACTTTTGCAACAGCCCTTTCAGGAACGTTTCCGGATCGCCGATCAGCTCACGGAACAGCGCAGACTCAGAAAGGCGCGAGAACAGCGGCAATCGCGCGGCGGTGCCCCGAAAAAAGGCGAGGACTGCGGCAAGTTTGCCGTTCTCATCCGCCGCATCACGCAACAGCATCTCCAAAAGGTTTTGCGCCTGCGTGACCAACAGGAGAACCAAAAAATAGCAAAGCACACCGAAAAGGCAAAGAAAAAAGAGCGTGACCACGGCGGCGCTCAGTTTCTCGTGGCCACCGAGGCACGCGGAAATTTTTCTGACCAGGGGGCGGGTCAGCACCGCCAACAGCAAGGCAAAAAGAAACGGCGTGAGCACCGGTAAGGCAAAACGAAAAAACAGATAAAGCCCTGCCGCGCCCCCCGCCAGCGCCACGGTGACCCACGCGGCATTTCTGAAAAACCCGGCTTTCATGCGCCCCTCCTGTTCTCTTTTGGACGATAGTTTAATATATTATGTTAAGAAAATGGAAAATTTATTCTTATTTTCCTTGACAAACCAAGTAAAATGTGTTAAAATGCAAGGTGGATGAAGATTTACGCCTTTGGCACGTGCGGTCAGATACGCCACGACCCCTGTTGCCCCACTTCTCTTTTCATATTTATAAGGAGGTTCGTGATGAAACGAATCCTTGCGATATTACTGGCGCTCGCCGCTGTGTTGCTGCTGATCGCCTGTCAAAATAAAACCAATGAGCCTGCCCCTGATGCAAATCTGAACAATGCCGGGGTGGGAGAAAATAAAACCGCCACGGCAGTGCCAACCAATTACGTGCGATTTGACATGGAAGACGGCGGGATGTTTGTGGTGGAGCTGTTGCCGGAATATGCGCCCGCAACCGTTGCCAACTTTCAGAAGCTGGTGAGCGAGCATTTTTATGACGGGCTGACCTTTCACCGCATTATGAAAGGCTTTATGATTCAGGGCGGCGACCCGAACGGTGACGGTACCGGCTCCTCCTCCGAAAAGGTGAAAGGGGAGTTTGCCACCAACGGCTTTACGCAAAATACGCTGGAGCACACGCGTGGCGTAATCTCCATGGCGCGCGGCACAAACCCTGATTCCGCCTCCTGCCAGTTCTTTATCGTGCAGGCTGACTCCCATAGTCTGGACGGGAGATATGCCGCTTTCGGGCGGGTTGTTTACGGGATGGAAACCGTGGACGCGATTGCGCAGACCAAGGTAGAAGCGCAGAAATACAGCGGCGAGCAATCCAAACCCAAGGTGGCGCCGGTGATGAAATCCGTGACCTTTATAGAGTATCACGAGGATTGGTCCACGCTGGACTGACCGATAAAGGAAGCGAACGCATTTGCGTTCGCTTCCTTTTATTTTATACAATCAGCTCCTCGCGCAATGCCGCGAGGATTTTTTTCTCTTCTCTTGATACTTTCACCTGCGAGAGCCCCAGCAACTCCGCCGTTTCCTGTTGGGTGCGGTCTCTGAAATAGCGCAAAAGTACAATTTTGCGCCAGAGCGGCGGCAGGTGCCCGATGGCGGCGGAAAGTGCCAGCCGGTCAGAGAGAATTGCCGGTTCATTGGCGCTTTCATCATCGGTCACGCGCTCGGTCAGCTCCCCGTGTTCATCCTCAAACACGCATTCGGAAAGCGAGGTGACCGGGGTCACGGAAGTGAGCGCCACCGCCGCCTCCTCAGCGCTGACGTGGCAAAGTTCCGCCAGCTCCGAGAGTTTTGCTTCCCTGCCCGTTTCCGTGGCGATCTTCGCTTTGGCGGCGGTCAGCTCCGCCGCCAGCTGCTTATAGGAGCGGCTGACACGGATAATGCCGTCATCCCGCAAATGCCGCCGGATCTCCCCCACAATCAGCGGCACGGCAAAGGTGGAAAATGCCGTATTGCGGGAAAGATCAAAAGTGCGGATGGCACGCAGCATCCCGATGGTACCGATCTGGATTAAATCCTCATATTCCGTACCCCGGTCGCGAAAACGCCGCGCCGCACTGCGCACCAGCCCCATATTTTCGGTAATCAGGCGCTCGGTTGCCGCATCCGCCTTTGCGGGGTCGGAGCATTGCGCCTCCCGCAACAGCGCATAATGTCTGTTTTCTTGCCGGTTTTCCTCCACAGGATTCACCCCTTTCGGGTCTCCTTGCCAAAACGCTTGGTCATCACCACCAAGGTGCCCTTCCCTTTTCCGGAATACACGCAAAGAGAGTCCATAAAATTCTCCATAACGGTGAATCCCATGCCACTGCGCTCCCCTGCCGGGTCGGTGGTGAAAAGCGGCTCACGCGCTTTTCTCACGTCCGCAATGCCACAGCCCGTATCCGATACGGAAACACGCAAAATGTCCCCTTCCGACACGGTTGCCGTTATGTAGAACGCCCCGGGGCGCACCCCGCGATAGGCGTGCACGATGCAGTTGGTCACCGCCTCACTGACGGCGCATTTGACGTCCGCAAGCTCGGTGGCGGTGGGGTCAAGCCCTGCGCAAAACGCGCCGACCGCCGCGCGCGCCAGCCCCTCGTTGACCGAAAGCGCGGGCAGGCAAAGCTCCATGCGGTTCAGCTCTCCCTTTCTTTTTCTCAGCTTTTTCAGATTTTTCATATTCTCTCTCCTCTCGGCGCTTCGCCGATCTCCATAAATCGCTCCATCCCCGCAAGCCGCAGAATACGGAGAACCGCCGGATTCGGCGCGGCAATCGCCATCACGCCGCCGATCTCCTGCATCAGCCGGTATCTCCCCATCAGAAGCCCCAGCCCGGAGCTATCCATAAATTCAATGCCGGAGAGGTCCAGCACCAGCCGCGCCGGGCGCTCCCGCAGGATCAGCTCGTCCAGATCCTCGCGCAACGACAGCGCGCTGTGATGATCTATTTCTCCCAAAAGCCGCACGACAAGAAGCCTGTCCCGCCGGCGTACTTCAAAGCGGTATCGGTTTCTGAACATATTCTCACTTCCTTTTTTTCTGATTGTAGCATAAGGGGAAAGCAAAAAAGGTCGCACTCTGTCAGCGCGCAAAAAAAGACCCCCGACATTTGTCGGGGGTCTTTTTGGTCAGGAAATCAAAACCCGGTTCGCGCGGGCATAATTCCCTTTTCTTTATGCTTTGTTTGCTTCCGCGATCTTGGCGGTCAGATTGCCGGGCACGACTTCGTAGCCGGTGACGGCAAAATCAAAGCTACCAAAGCCCTTGGTCATCGCACGCAGGGCAATCGGGTAATCCAGCAGTTCCGCTTTGGGGACGGTGGCGTGCACTACGGTGTAGCCCTTGTGCGCCTCGCTTGCGTCCATGCCCATCACACTGCCGCGGCGCTTGTTGAGGTCACTCATCACGGTGCCCACCAGTGCATCCGGCACGGTAACGTCAAGGTCGCCCACCGGCTCCAGGAGCACGGGTGCCGCCTGTTCCAGGCACAGTTTGTATGCCAGGCTTGCCGCCGTTTCAAACGAACGGCTGTCGGAGTCTACGTCGTGGTAGGAGCCGTCATACAGGTCTGCTTCCAGTTGTACCAGCGGGTAGCCGTATTTGCCCTTTTTCATGGCTTTGCGGATGCCCTCTTCCACCGCGGGATAGTATTCCTTCGGCACGGCGCCGCCGACTACGGAGACTTTGAAAGTCAGCCCCTCGTCCTCGCCCGGCGCAAAGCGGATATGCACGTCCCCGTATTGACCGGAGCCGCCGTTCTGCTTTTTGTATTTGCCCTGAACGTCCACTTTTTTGGTGATCCGCTCCCGATACGCAATCTTCGGGGTATCCAGCTTGATGTTGACACCGAAACGGCCCTTCAGGCGCGCGGCAAGCACGGCAAGATGCGTGTCGCCAAGTCCGGAAATTAACATCTGCGCGGTCTCCGCGTCGTTTTCATAACGCAATGTCAGGTCTTCCTCCAGCATTCTGGCGATACTCTGCGACATCTTGCTTTCGTCCGCCGCCGTCAGGGGCAGGATAACCTGCGTGAGGTACGGCTTCGGATATTCGATCTTGCGGTAGGTCAGTTTTCCGCTCTCGGAAAGCGTATCATTGGTTTTGGTGGCGGTCAGCTTGGCGATCATCCCGATGTCGCCGCACGCCAGTTCCTCCACCTCGGTCTGTTTTTTGCCGTTCATCACATAAAAGTGCGCCATTTTCTCGGCGGTGCCGCTGCGGCTGTTTTTCAGCACGGCATCCCGACGGAGCGTTCCACTCATCACCTTAAAATAGGACATCTGCCCCACAAACGGGTCGGCAACGGTTTTGAACACGAAAATAGCAGGCTCACCCGCCACGTCAATCGGCAACAGCGTGCCGTCGGCAAGCACTTCGTTTTTCTTGGCGGTGAAACGGGGGAAAGATTCTGCCACCGTGTCCATCATGGCGATTACGCCCCACATTTTGACGGCGGAACCGCAGTACACCGGCGTAATGTCGCCGGAGATAATTCCCTCGTGCAGTGCCAGCGCCGCTTCCTCACGGGTGATCTCTTCCCCGCCGAAATATTTCTCCATCAGCGTTTCGCTGGTGGTGGCAACCGCCTCGTTGAGAATGTTTTTGTATTTGGAAGCAAGCTCGCGCATCCCGTCGGTCATCGGCACTTCACTGCGCTTGCCGTCCGGCGCGTAAGTATACGCTTTGGCCTCAATCAGGTCGATCATCGCCATATCCTTGCCGGATTTATAGGGGATGAACACGGGGCAAAGGGTGTTGCCGAATTTCTCGCGCAAAGCGTCAAAGGAATGGGTAAAGTCATAATCCGGGTCGTCGCATTTATTGATAAAGAACACCTTGGGCACGCCCGCGGCGCTTGCCGCGTCAAATGCAAGCTCGGTGCCGACCTCTACGCCGCCTTTTCCGTCTACGAGAATCACGGCACTGCCGGCAACACGGAGCGCCTGACGCACCTCGCCCTCAAAATCCGGGAAGCCGGGGGTGTCGATCACGTTGATTTTGATGTCTTTCCACACCACGTGGCAAAGGGCGGAGGAAATGGAAAACCCGCGCTTCTGCTCTTCGGGGTCAAAATCGCAGACGGTATTTCCGTCAGCAACCTTTCCAAGGCGGTCGGTCTTTCCGGTCAGGTACAGCATCGCTTCGGCAAGAGAAGTCTTTCCGCAAGCACCGTGCCCGAGCAGGGCGAGATTTCGAATGGACTTTGTGTCAAACTGAGCCATAAACTGTTTCCTCCTTACAGGGCGACTGATGCGCCCGAAATTCCGATCGGGGATCCCGATTACTTTTATTATACTGAAATTTTTACCAATTTGCAAGTGGTTTTTTGGAAATCAGTCACAGCGAAACAGAGAAAGTAACCCTTAGGTTTTGTGCAAAATCAACAACAAATTACAAAAAACACCCGCCGGAGCAATGCCCACGGCGGGAATTTCGGTCTGCCGGGAAATCTCCTCACCCGGTTCTCACGGACGGATTTTCTGCCAAACTGCGTTAAAATACGCGGGAATTTATTCTTTCGGGATGTCGAACAACCGACAGGCGTTCCCCGCCGTCAGATCCGTCATTTCCTGCGCGCTCATCCCTTTCACCGCCGCCAGCGCCGCCACGGTGTACGTCAAAAATCCGGAGTGATTGCACTCCCCCCGGTGGGGTTCCGGCGCGAGGTACGGGCAGTCGGTCTCTGCCAGCAGCCGATCATTTGGCGTGGCGGCAACCGCACTTCTCACCCTCGGCGCATTTTTGAAGGTCGCCACGCCGGAAAACGAGAGATACCAACCGCGCCGGGTCAGTTCCGCAGCCAGTTCCGCACTGCCGCTGAAACTGTGAAACACGCCGCGCACGCGCGGGTGGCGGAGTACCGTTTCAAAGCAGTCTCCGTGTGCGTCACGGTCGTGAATGATCACGGGCAGGTTCAGCTTTTCGGCAAGAGTCAGCTGCCCCTCAAACAGTGCCGCCTGTTTTTCTTTGTCGGTGTCGGAATAGTGATAGTCCAGCCCGATCTCCCCGATTGCCACGATTTTCTCCGCGGCGCGGCGGGCGGGGTCGGCAAGCAGAACTTCCAGCGCCGCAAGCGCCGCGGCGGGGTCGGCATACCCCTGCCCGTCGGTCGGGTGGATGCCGATTGCCGCAAACATACGCGGATACTTTGCCGCCTGAGAGAGCACGGCGCCGGCGTTTTCAAGGCTGGTACCGATGTTGAGGATTGTGCCCACTTCGCCCGCAAAAAGCGCGTTCAACAGCGCATCGGGCGTGTTGCCGCCCTCATAGAAGCGGGCGTCATAATAATGCGCGTGAGAGTCAAACAGACGTGCCATCTTACCGCACGCGCTCGCCAAGCGGCGTTTCAGGGTCAAGGAACACCACGCGCACCTTTTCCTCACCGGAAGCAAGAATCATCCCGCAGGACTCCACCCCGCAAAGCACCGCGGGTTTCAGATTTGCCACCACAATCAGTTTTTTGCCGATCAGTTCCTCCGGGGTATAGAACATCGCAATGCCGGAGGCGACCTGTCTTGTCTCATAGCCGAGATCCAGCGTCAGTTTCAGCAGTTTTTTGGCTTTCGGAATTTTTTCACAGGCGATTACCTTTGCGGTGCGCAGTTCCACCTTGCCGAAATCCTCAATGCCGATCTGTGCCACGCCCTCCGGTTTTTCGGGCTTCTTTGCCGCTTTCTCTGCCGCTTTTGCCGCCGCCTCATGCCGCGCGATGATCTCGTCTACAATTTTTTCGTCCACACGGGCAAACAGGGGCGACGCCGCGCCCAGCGCCACGCCGGGGCGAAGCGCACCGAAGGTCTGCACACTCTCCAATGTGTCGGCATCCGCCGAAATCTGGGCAAAAATCGCTTTGGCGGTATCGGGGATAAACGGGGTCAGCAACACTGCCGCCACGCGGATGATTTCAAGCAGGTTGTAAAGCACGGTGCCAAGACGCGCCTTTTTGCTCTCGTCTTTGGCAAGCGCCCAGGGCATCGTTTCATCGATATACTTATTGGCACGGCGCAGCATGGTAAAGACCGCGTCCGCCGCGTCGGAAAGACGATAGCCATCCATCAGGGGCTGATACTTTGCCACCGTATCGGCAACCGTGGCAAGCAGGTCACCATCCGGGTCCTCGGCGGCGCCGGGCACCGGAATCACGCCGTCAAAATACTTTTTGGTCATGGCGTGCGTGCGGCTGACCAGATTGCCGAGGTTGTTGGCAAGGTCGGTGTTATAGCGCGCCAGCACGTTGGTATAGCTGATCCGCCCGTCGCTATCATAGGGCATTTCGGAAAGCGCGAAATAGCGCACACCGTCCACGCCGAACGTCTCTGCCAGTTCATCGGCATAAATCACGTTGCCGCGGGATTTGGACATTTTGACCTCAGCGGCGTTCTTCCCTGCTTTCTCCTCCACGGCATTGAACCACGGGTGCCCGAAAATCTTCTTCGGGAGCGGCAACCCCAGCGCCATGAGGAAAATCGGCCAGTAGATGGTATGGAAGCGGAGAATATCCTTGCCGATGATATGCACGTCACAGGGCCAATAGCGGCGGAAATGCTCCGACTGCTCTTCATAAGTCTTATCCGGATCATAGCCGAGCGCGGTGATATAATTGACCAGCGCGTCCAGCCACACGTATACCACGTGTTTGGGGTCGAAATCCACCGGGATTCCCCATTGGAACGATGTGCGGGAAACGCACAGATCCTGCAAGCCGCCCTCGGTGTACAGGAAGTTGTTCAGCATTTCCTTTTTGCGGGATTCCGGCTCGATAAACCCGGGGTTTGCCTCAATGTGGGCTTTTAAGCGATCCACATAGTTGCTCATTTTGAAGAAGTAGGCTTCCTCCCGCTCCTGCTGTACCGGGCGCCCGCAATCGGGGCATTTGCCGTCCGTGACCTGGGTGGCAGTGAAAAACGACTCGCAGGGGGTGCAGTACCAGCCCTCGTAATAGCCCTTGTAAATGTCGCCCTGGTCATAGAATTTGCGGAAAATCTTCTGCACTGCCTTCACGTGGTTTTCATCGGTGGTGCGGATGAAATAATCGTAGGAGGCATTCATCTTATCCCAGATACCGCGGATCTCGCCCGCCACGCCGTCCACATAAGCCTGCGGGGTGATACCGGCTTCTTTGGCGTAGTTTTCAATCTTCTGCCCGTGCTCGTCCGTCCCGGTGCAGAAAAACACATCGTTGCCGCACAGGCGCCGGTAACGCGCCACCGCATCAGCAAAAATCACCTCATAAGTGTTGCCGAAGTGCGGCTTGCGGGAAGCGTAGGCAATGGCGGTGGTCAGATAAAATTTGGTATTCATTCGGAATCTCCTTTCAAGGTCTCGCAAAGATCAAGGTAGGTCAGCTGAATCCGGTGCCCGAAATACAGCACGTACAGCACGCCGACCGTCAGAAGCGATAAAAAGATATACACCACATTCTGGGTGCGGAACACGGCAATCGCACGCATATTCCGCGTGCCCGTGCGCACAGAAGCACGCACAGCCGCCAAGAGCGGCATCTGTTCATTACCCACGGCAAAGCCCGCCGTGAAGTAAAACAGCCCCGAAATCAGGAAAAGCACGGCGCCAAGCACCAGCGAGAGTGCCGCCAGCCCTAAAAATATCAGCGTAGCGGTGCCGATATTCATCGTGGGTAACAGCACTGCCACAAACAGCATGCGGGAAAGCACCACGCCGAACACGGCAACGGCAAGCGGCAAAAACAGCACCGCGAGGTGAATGAGAGAGAGCAGAAACGAGCGGCAAAGCAGTTGCGGGCGGTAGTAATGCAACAGCTCGCCGGCGTGCACCCGTTCCCCTTTTAAAAGCAGCCCCGAAAGGCGCATTCGCCCGAAAGCCACCGGCATCCCGAACCACAGAAACGCCAACACTGCCAGCGCCCCGGCGACGGTATAACAGTCATCCGGCGCGCCTGCCGCCGAGAGCAGCACCGCCGCAAATTCATACAACAGCCACGCGCCCATGGCAAACAGCAACAAAAGGACAAGCCCCGTGACCAGCGGTGCCGGCGCACAGGCACTGCCAAAGCAAGCCGACGCTTTTTTGGTGGAGCGGCGCACCGCTTCCCTGCCCGCCCGGGCAGACGCCGGGGGTTCTGCCGCCGGATAGGCGGACTGCGGCGCGGAAGGCGTATGCCCCTCGGTGGGGGGCATATCCGACACAGGGGGTTGCCCGTTGCCGGGATATTCGTTTTCCTGCATGGCGATTCTCCTTGCAAATATTTGTATCTACATATCAATATAGTTTAGCACATTTTTCCGGCATTTACAAGCACTGCGGCGCAAAAAAGCGCGGATGAACGCAAAAAAACACCCGGCGCCGCCGGGCGCCGGGTGTTTTTTACTTGCGGAACGCCGAAAAATCGGCTTCGCCGTACAGTTCTTCATAATCCTGCCCCAGATAGCAGGCAAAGGACGAGATGTATGCCACGCCTTTTTTGCGGTAGAACGCGATGTCGTCACGGATCAGGTCATTATCCGGCACGAAAGGCTTCGGCGGTTTTTT
>URMC01000065.1 GCA_900548735.1 uncultured Eubacteriales bacterium
GCGTAGGCTTTGGCCCCGGCGCCGAGAGCCAGGCCCATGCCCCCAACGAGATCACCTGGAAGCAGGATCTGGCTACCTGTGCCGCAGTCTATGCCCTCACCCCCACCATGTACAAGGGCGAGAACAAGACCGACGACGTGTGCCAGTTCCGCGCAGGCAAGACCAACAACAACATTCGCTAAAATAATAATTTAAAATATTATTCGGAGGAATAAGATGAGCAACGTTAAACAGTTTACCGATAAGCTGGAAAAGCTGACCTACCCGCATGAGGCGCTGGCGCTGATCGGCGACTGGATCCGGGAGATCGGCGCAGGGCTTGACGCGGCGCTGTATGACCATCCGGCAGAGGATATCTGGATTGCCAAAAGCGCAAAAGTGGCGCCCAGTGCCTATATTGCGGGTCCCTGCATTGTGGGGGCGGAGACCGAGGTGCGCCATTGCGCATTTATCCGCGGCAATGCCCTGATCGGATGCGGCGCGGTGGTGGGAAACTCCACGGAGCTGAAAAACGTGATTCTGTTTGACGGGGTGCAGGTGCCCCATTACAACTATGTGGGGGATTCGATTCTCGGTTACCGCGCGCATATGGGCGCCGGAGCCGTGACCTCCAACGTGAAGGGCGATAAGACCCCGGTGGTGTTTCATGGGGTGGATTTCGCCGTGGAGACCGGGCGCAAAAAGGTGGGCGCGATGTTGGGCGACTTTGCCGAGATCGGGTGCGGCTGTGTGCTGAACCCCGGCACCGTGATCGGCAGGCGCACCTCGGTGTATCCGCTTTCCTCCGTGCGTGGGGTTGTTCCGGCGGATTCTATTTACAAAGCCAAAGGAAACGTAGTGATACGCAAAAAATAAAATTTCCCGAAAGGGCAGAAAGAGGGATAAAAATGAGAGTATTATTGACGGGCGGCGCCGGGTATATCGGTACCCATACGGTAGTGGAAATGTGCAAAGCCGGGCACGACGTGGTGGTGGTGGATAACTTCTCCAACAGCTCCCCCAAGGTAATGGCACGCGTGGAGGAACTGACCGGCAAGAAAATTCCGCTTTACACGGCGGACGTGGCGGACGAGGCGGCAATGGACCGGCTGTTTGCGGCGGAAAAGATTGACGCTGTGGTGCATTTTGCCGGGCTTAAAGCCGTTGGCGAATCGGTGCGCAAGCCCCTGGAGTATTACTCCAACAACCTTGACTCGACCTTTGTGCTGTTGCGCACGATGAAAAAAGCCGGCGTGAAGCGGCTGATCTTCAGCTCCTCCGCCACGGTGTACGGCACCCCCGAAAAGTGCCCCATCACCGAGGATATGCCCACCGGCAACTGCTCCAACCCCTATGGCTGGACGAAGTTTATGATTGAGCAGATTCTCAAGGATTACTGCCACGCCAATCCGGATTTTCAGGCGATTCTCCTGCGTTATTTCAACCCCGTTGGGGCACATCAGAGCGGCAGAATCGGCGAAAGCCCGAACGGTATCCCCAACAACCTGATGCCCTATATCACGCAGGTGGCGGTCGGCAAGCTGGAAAAACTGTCGGTATTCGGCAATGATTATCCCACCCCGGACGGTACCGGCGTGCGCGACTATATTCACGTGGTGGATCTGGCGCGCGGGCATGTGGCGGCGCTGGGGTATACCGAGCCCGGCGTCGGCATTTTCAACCTCGGCACGGGCGTGGGATACAGCGTGCTGGATATGGTCAACACGTTCAGCCGTGTGAACAACGTAAAGGTGCCGTATGTGATCGCCCCCCGGCGCGCGGGCGACATTGCCGCATGCTATGCGGACTCCGCCAAAGCGGGCAAGGTGCTCGGCTGGCATGCAGAGCTGGGGCTGGAGGACATGGTACGTGACTCGTGGAACTGGCAGTCGCATAATCCCAACGGGTATGATGACTGACCTGTCGGTTGTATAAAATGCCAAATTTTTGCCACCCCGCCGCGCATTCGGCGGGGGTGGCGCGCGTTATTTGGATAAAATGGACAAATTGCTTGTCCCGCGGGGCTTTGGCAGTAAAATTTTTTATCCAAAATGCCCCTTGTATAAATTTGTATTTTATGGTAAAATAATAGTAACAAAGCGGTCGCATATTTGCCGCATAAAAAGGAGGCTTGGGTTTGATGTTTCATGTGGGAGAATTTATTGTGTACGGGATCAACGGCATCTGCCGCGTGGAGGAGATCGGCCCCTCGCCTTACGACAAAAGCGATCCGCGCACCTATTACAAGCTCATACCGCTCAACAATACGATGAGCTCCAGTATCTACACGCCCGTGGATAACGAGCGCGTGCCGATGCGGCGATTGATGACAAGAGAGGAAATCGCCGCGCTGATTCGCTCCATCCCGGGGATTGAAACGCTGAGCGTGCCGATTGAAAAACAGCGCCGCGAGATTTACCGCACCACCATCGGCGAACTGCTGCCGGAGGGGTACGTGCGGGTCATCAAGACCGTGCGCCGCCGCAGAGAAGAACTTGCCGCGGCACACAAGCATTTTCCGGTGACGGACCTGGAATACGGTCGGCTTGCCAAGCACCTGTTGCACAGCGAGTGCGCGCACGTGCTGGGCTTGAGCGAGAACGAGATGGAGGACTATATCGTGGCGCAGCTTGCTGCGGCGGAATAAAATTTTGCAAAGTACTTGACAGGGCGTTTGCCTTATGGTACAATGTCGTTGAATAAGGGAGTAATCGGCACCGGTTGCAATAAAGTCAACATCGCGGCTTCGGCTCTGGCTTTATTTGAAATGATGAGACTTATCCGCCAAGGCGGATAAGTCTCTTTTTTGTACCGTGCCTCCCGGAAAAGGAGTTTTGAAATGAAAGAGTATCTGAAAAGCACCGGGCAGGTTTTTGCCGACACCGGAACCACGGCGGGGGGGCTTAGCTCCGGCGAGGCGACGGCGAGACTGGAAAAGAACGGCAAAAACAAACTGGCGGAGGGGAAGAGCGAGTCGCTCATTCACCGCTTTTTCAAACAGCTGATTGAGCCGATGACCATCATCCTGCTGGTGGCGGCGGTGATTTCCGGCGTGATGTCGGCAATCGAAGGGGGGTTCCCCTCTGATGTGATCATCATTATGGCAGTGGTTGTGATCAATGCCGCGCTGGGCGTTTTGCAGGAGAGCAAGGCAGAAAAGGCAATCGCGGCATTGCAGGAGATTGCGGCGGCAACTTCCAAGGTGCTTCGTGACGGGCGCGTGGTGCAGGTTCACAGTGAGGACTTGGTGGTTGGCGACGTGATTGTGCTGGAAGCGGGCGATGCCGTCCCTGCGGACGCACGCGTGATCGAGTGCGCCAGCCTGAAAATCGAGGAGGCGGCGCTGACCGGCGAGTCCGTTCCTGTCACGAAAACCGACGCCGCGCTGGAAGCGGGCAAAGGCGGCGACGTGCCGCTGGGCGACCGCAAAAATATGGTCTTTATGGGCAGTACCGTGGTGTACGGGCGCGGCAAAGCCGTGGTGGTTGCCACCGGTATGGATACCGAAATGGGTAAAATTGCCGACGCGCTGGCAAACGCGGAGGAAGGCAAGACCCCTTTGCAACAAAAACTGGGTCAGCTCAGCAAAATTCTCACCTATCTTGTGGTGGGGATTTGCGTGGTAATCTTCGGGATCAATCTCATCCGCGCATTGGTGAGCGGCGGCGGGCTGACGCCTGCCGTGGTGCTGAACACCTTTATGATTGCGGTGTCGCTGGCGGTTGCCGCCATTCCGGAGGGGCTTGCCACGGTGGTGACAATCGTTCTTTCCATCGGTGTGACCAATATGTCCAAGCGCAACGCGATCATCCGCAAACTGACCGCGGTGGAGACGCTTGGATGCACGCAGATTATCTGCTCGGATAAAACCGGCACCCTGACGCAGAACAAAATGACCGTGGTGGAGCACTACGGAGAGGACGAAAAACTGCTTGCCAATGCGATGTCGCTTTGTTCTGACGCGGAATTTGACGCCGTGGCGGGCAAAGCCACCGGCGAGCCGACGGAGTGTGCGCTGGTCAACTTTGCCGAAATGCTGGGGATGGGGAAGAACGAGCAGAAAAAACTTCTCCCGCGTGTGGGCGAAATTCCGTTTGACTCGATGCGTAAAATGATGACCACCGTGCACCGCACGGCGGGCGGCAATCTGATTCAGTTTACCAAAGGCGCGCCGGATGTGATTCTGGGGCGTTGCACCACGGTGCTGGAAGGCGGCGCAGCAGTGCCGATGACCGAAGAAAAGCGTGCCGCGGCGCTTGCCGCCAATAAGGCTATGGCAGACAAAGCCCTGCGCGTGCTTGCGGTGGCGGAAAAACCGCTGACGGCAGAGCCGGAGGCATATGAATCCGACCTGATGGAAAAGGATCTTTGCTTTGTCGGTCTGGTGGGGATGATTGACCCCGTGCGCCCGGAGGTAAAACCCGCGATTGACGAATGCCGCAACGCCGGCATCCGCCCGATTATGATTACGGGTGACCACAAGGACACCGCCGTTGCAATCGCCATGCAGTTGGGTATTATTTCCGATCCCGCCGAGGCAATCACCGGCGCGGAACTGGACGGAATTTCGGACGAGGATTTTGACAAAGCAGTAGAAAAATACTCGGTTTATGCCCGCGTTCAGCCCGAGCACAAAACGCGGATTGTCAACGCCTGGCGCAAAAAGGGCAAAGTGACCGCCATGACCGGGGACGGCGTGAATGATGCGCCTTCCATCAAAAACGCCGACATCGGCGTGGGCATGGGCATTACCGGCACGGATGTGACGAAAAACGTGGCGGATATGATCCTTGCGGACGACAATTTTGCCACCATTGTTTCCGCCGCGGGCGAGGGGCGCCGGATCTATGACAACATCCGCAAAGCCATTCAGTTCCTGCTGGCTTCCAACCTTTCCGAGGTGCTTTCCATCTTCATTGCCACCCTGTTCGGGTTTACCGTTTTTCAGCCCGTGCATCTGTTGTGGATCAACCTGATTACCGACTGTTTCCCCGCGCTTTCGCTGGGGATGGAAAAACCGGAAGCAAACGTGATGCACCGCAAGCCGCGTGACTCCAAGGAGGGCATTTTTGCCGGCGGTATGGGGCTTGCCGTTGCCTATCAGGGGCTGTTGATGACAGGGATTACCATTGCCTCTTACCTCATCGGGCGCTATGTGCTGTACGCAATGCCGCAGCACGCAAGCGCGGCGTACAGCGCGGAAACGCTGGGCTCCTCCATGGCTTTCCTGACGCTCTCGATGGGCGAGATTTTCCACTCGTTCAATATGCGCTCTCTGCACGGCTCCATCTTTAAGATGAAACATCAGAATTTCTGGCTGTGGGGCGCGGCGCTCCTGTCGCTGCTCCTGACGACTGTGGTGGTAGAGGTGCCTTTCCTTGCCAATGCGTTTGATCTGGCAAAACTGGATCTGGTGGAATACGCGATTGCCATCGGTCTTGCGCTGACCGTGATCCCGGTGGTGGAATTTGTGAAGATTTTCGTCCGCATGGCGGATCGCAAAAAGCAGAAATGACAAATAAAAACCCGGGCGGGGGACCCCGCCCGGGTTTTTGTTTCCGCTGACATGCGGTACGATCCTGCGGGCGACCGATGGTCGCCCCTACGGAATACTATCTTATATCGCGGGGGAGGGGTCTTCCCTCCCTTTGTTTGGGATTTATGCTTTGTTACCCGTAGGGCGGGGGCAAGCACCCGCCGTGTTGTTGAAGCGGGCAGATATTGAAATCCGCCCCTGCAAGCATAAAACAACTTTCGTAGGGTAGGATTCCATATCCTTCCGCTTCAAAGGGATTTTATCTCAACAAAAACCCGGCAAGGTTATGCCCCAAAAGGCCCCTCCCGAAGTGGGGCTTTTTTGTTGCCGGCGCGCCTTCTTAACAGTCAATCTCCCCGGTAAAGACCTCGGTGGCGGGACCGGTCATTTTCACCCCGTCATCGGTGTAAACGATGGTCAGCTCCCCCCCGCGCAGGCGCACGGTAATCGGTTCCCCCTTCTTTTTGAGTCCGTTTTCCACTGCGGCAACCGCCGCGGCGCAGGCGCCCGTGCCGCAGGCAAAGGTTTCTCCGCTTCCGCGCTCATAGACCCGCATACGGAGCGTGCCGTCGGGCAACAGTTTCACAAATTCGGTATTTACCCGCTCCGGGAAAAGCGGATCCGATTCAAATTTCGGTCCGAGTGCTTCCATATCAAAATGATCTATATCAAAATTTTCCCAATCGTTGGTGAAAAGCACGCAGTGCGGGTTGCCCATGCTGACGCAGGTGATGTGGTAATGCCCGCCCGCCACGTCGGCTTCCCGGTCCACAATTTTTCCCCCCTGCAGCAGCACCGGGAGGGAAGCAGGCGAGAGATTTGCCTTGCCCATGTCCACCTGCACGGCTTTCACCTTGCCGTTTTCCGGGTGCAGGGTCAGGTGCCTGACGCCCGAAAGCGTTTCAATATCCAGCTCGGTTTTTTCGGTAATCTTGTGGTCAAAAAGATATTTACCCACACAACGTATCGCATTTCCGCACATTTTGCCCTCGCTTCCGTCCGCGTTGAACATCCGCATTTTCGCGTCCGCAACCGCAGAGGGGCAGATCAGCACAATGCCGTCCCCTCCGATGCCGAAGTGGCGGTCAGAGAGAATGATTGAGAGCGTTTCAGAGTCGTAAAGTCCGTTTTCCAGGCAGTCAAAATAAATGTAGTCATTGCCGCAACCGTGCATTTTGACAAATTTGCGTTTCATCCGTACTCCTTTCACCGTAGACGACAGGCGACGACGGCACCGGTATAATAAAGGTGCTTCCGGTTCACCAAAAATTATACGCAATCGCGCGCCTTTTGTCAAGCGGGGCGCGCGCCGGAAGTGAGAAAGGAGAAAAAATGGCACAGATTTTGTGCAAAATGGAATTGGACGTGGCGGAGTGTGCACCCGGCGTGGTGGTCATGGCGAAGCAGGGGGATTTCGGCTCCCGCTTTGTGCAGGTGAGGCTGACGTCACACCGGGTGCCGATGTTTATCCCCGAGGACGCGGCAGTATTGCTGAACGTAAAGCGCCCGGACGGTGAAAAGCGCGCATTTGCGGGCAGTGTGAACGGAGACGGCACCCTCACCCTGCCGATCGGCGACTGGATGCTGGAGACGGAAGGGGTATTGCTTTGCGACATTAGCGTGACCGACGGCGCCGGGGCAAAGCTGACCAGCACCTGCTTTTCGGTGTACGCGGAGGGCGCCGTGTGCCCTGACGGAAAGCTGGGGAGCGAGAGTGAGAGCGTGACGGCGCGGTTTCTCAGCGAGCGCCAGCTTTTTGACCTTACCCCTGTGATTTCCGATGGGGTGGCGGTATTTACCCCCATGACGGGGCGCAATTATCAGCTGGACCTTACCGGAGATACAATGAAAGGGGAGAGCGGCTGGCTGCCGGTAAAGATCAGTCTCCCGGCAGAGGTGCAGACCGGGGTAGCAGGGCGGATTCTGCTGCGCGTGCATGCATCCAAGGTCGGGTCCGGCGCTTACCCGGAGATCACCTTCGGGGAAAATGCCATTTTCCGCGATGATACCGCGGCGGCGCTGACGCAAAAGGATGCGGATATTTTCTGCACGTATGCCCCGAAAGCGGGAAAATGGCAGGTCTATTTTCAGAATTACGGTACGGCGGGTACCACCCCGGCAAGACTGGAGCTGGGGGAGCTTCGCACCAATGCCTACCGGGGTGACCGGGGCGCAATTGCCTATGCGCACGCCGTGGACACTACCGGGAACCCGCACGGCATTACCCCGGCGAGAATCGGCGCAACCACCGCGGCGGACGTGGAGGAGATGCTGAACACCGTTACCCCCGCAAAGATCGGCGCGGCAACCCCCGCGTATGTGGACGGCAAGGTCAGCGCCGCCAAGGTGAGCGTATTACAAAGCACCGGCAGCAGCACTACGGCGGTGATGTCGCAAAAAGCGGTAAGCAACGCGCTGGACGCCATCACGCCGGCAAAGATCGGCGCGGCAACGCCCTCTTATGTGGACAGCAAAATTGCAAGTGCCGGCATAGGGGTGGATGTGGTGCAGGCAAGCGGCAACAGCACCACGGCAGTCATGTCGCAAAAAGCGGTGAGCGATGCGCTGAGCGCCATCACACCGGCAAAGATCGGCGCGGCAACGCCTTCCTATGTGGACAGCGCGATCGCAGCGGCGCTGGGCGAGGCGGAAAGCGCCCTTGCGGAGGTGTGAGATGAGCATTTACAGTGAAATCACCCGCGTGAAGAACGCCAAAGCCGCCATCAAAGCCGCCCTTGCGGAGAAGGGCGTGGACGCGGGAGACGGGAAACTGGATACTTACGCGGAGAAGATCGGGCAGATCCACACCGGTGACGGCGTGCCGGTTTCCGCCATAGAACGCTCCGGTACCTCTGTTCAAATCCCCGCTGGTACGACTAAGATTGGTAACTATGTGTTCTATGTGTACTCCACGCTTAGTACCGTGACTATTCCTGACAGCGTGACAAGCATTGGGGACTATGCCTTCGGCACAAGCGGTCTGACCTCGGTTACTATCCCCGCGTCTGTCCATGCTATCAGCAAGTCTTGCTTTTCATATTGCAACAAGTTAGCAACGGTGTCGCTTCCTGACACTCTTACTACCATTGCACAGAATGCATTTACCGGGTGTTCCGCTCTGACGGCTCTTACAATCCCTGCAAATGTGGAGACTATTGGTGCAAACGCGTTGAACATCGGCTCCGAAAGCGCGAAGGCAACGCTCACCATGAAGCCTGCCACCCCGCCGACCATTCAGTCAAACACCATCGGAGCAAATGTGGCAAAAATCCTTGTGCCGGTGTACGCGCTGGACGAGTACAAAAGCGCTACCAACTGGTCAGCACACGCTGACATCATAGAAGCGGCAACGCCCGTGGAGACATGGTACATCACCTCCGTCAACGAGACAGACTATGGCACGGGTGGTGAGGCTGAGTTCATGTCCAATGACCAGCCCTTTAACCAATTCACTGTCACGCCACGTGAGGGGCTGTTCTACGATGAGACACAGGTCTATTTCCACGATGGTACCTATTGGGCGGATGCGAACTATCGCCTTGTGAAGTTCTATCAGGCACCGGGCGAGAGCCTTGCGACATGGCTTGATAACTGTGCCGTGCCGATTGTGGAAACATGGAAGCTGATTGACCAGCCCGCTTCGCCTGTGGACGGAGAGGGGAATCTTGCAACATTTAACACCGATTTCGTGTCGAACGGTGTGAGATTCAACACCATCCGAAATGACGGACCTCTGTACTATGGGAACCAGTTAGCGTTCGGCGAAGGGCAAGGATGGTCCAACATCAATTATCAGACGTTGTACTTTGTGGAAGCACCTACAGGAGACCTCCTGACATGGTTGCAGGCAAACGCCACCAGACAGGGATAAGGAGGAAATATGATTCTGACAGAGCACCCGTTCAAAGGGAACGGCAACCTCATCCGCACTTATACGGATGACCCGACAAAGGCGCTGCTGCAGTTGCAGACCGGCGCGGTGTATGAGGAAGCGATTGATGTGTTCCCATCCCGGTTTTCTTATGAGGAGACCGGAAAAGAGGAGAAATAAAGTCCGCCCCCGGCGGGGCAGCATGCCCCGCCGGGGGCGGTTTGGTTTTGTCGGTTAAGCGTTGATATCCGCAAAGGCAAAGCGGTTGACGTCAAAGAGACCCTTGTCGGTCAGCTTCAGATCGGGGATGACCGCCAGCGACATGAAGGCAAGGCTCATAAACGCCTCATAAGTGCGGTGCACACCAAGCGAGTACGCCTCCTCAATCAGCGCGGCGCTGGCGCGCTCCAACTCGTCGGGGTCGCCTGCCGACATCAGCCCACCGATTTCCAGCGGCACCGCATGGCACTCCCCTTGATGGCAGATGACCATCCCGCCCCCGATTTCGGAGAGTTTTTCCGCCGCCCTTGCCATGGCGGCATTGTCATCCCCCAGCAGAATCATATTGTGGGAGTCATGCGCGATGGTGATTCCCATCGCGCCGCCGTGAAAACCGTATCCGCGCAAAAGCCCCAGCCCTACGTTTCCGGTGGCGTGATGCCGCTCGACTACGGCAATCTTCAAAAGGTCCGTACCGGAGAGCACCACATCGCCGTTTTCGCTTTCCACCTCGCAGACCACGCCGCGCGTGACCACATTATCGGGCACGATCTCGATGCAGAGCGCTTTTTTCCCCCGCAGGGACAGGCGAAACGTATCCGGCGTCACCGGGGCGGTGTGCACGGTATGCAGAACGGTTTCCGGCAGGTAGCGTTTTTTCGTGTCAAAGAGCGGCGCGCCGTCCTTTGCCACCGCAACGCCGTCCTTGAAGACCCACGCGGCGTGAAAATCCTCCAGGTTGTCAAACACCACCAGATCCGCCACGTATCCGGGGGCAACGGCACCCTTGCCGGAGAGATGATAGCACTCCGCGTTGTTCAGCGTTGCCATAATCACCCCCCACACAGGGTCGATTCCTGCGGCAACCAGTTGCCGCAGGGCGTCATCCAGGTGCCCTTTGCGTTTGAGGTCGGCGGCGTGGCGGTCATCGGTACAAAGCAGAAAACGGCGGAGGTTCTTTTCACTCACCATGCGCGCATTCGTTACCAGATTGCGCGTGGAGGAGCCGTGCCGCAGATGACAGTAAAGCCCCTTGCCGATTTTCTCGTTGAC
>URMC01000066.1 GCA_900548735.1 uncultured Eubacteriales bacterium
TCAAAAGCTGCGAGTGGCGCTTTTCGGTTTTCATATTCCGTTTCAGTCGTTCAAAGAGAATCCGTTCATGCGCCGCGTGCTGATCAATCAGCAGCAACTGATCGTCACACTCCGCGATGATGTAACACCGAAACGCCTCGCCGATCATCCGGTATTTTTTCTTTGCCGGAACAATCTCCGGGGTGGCGGCAGGCGGTGTGCTTTGCGCGGGCTCTTCCGGCACTTTCGGTGGCGGCGGCGCTGTCGCCGCCACCGGTGCGGAGGTCGTCGGCACCGGGGAAACCGGTGCGGGCGCCCCGGGGGTAACTGCGGGGGGCGTTTTCGGGCGCGGAAACGGGATCTCATGATACGGTCCCGTGTTTCTGACCGGGGCGTAATTGACCGGGGCGGCGGCTTCCGCCACGCCGGTACCGACGCCGGAAAACGACCGATAGTCTGCGGCGCTCATTCTGCCAAATGCCGGCGGCTCCTGTTTCCCCTCCGGCGCCCTTGCGGGCGCCTGTGTGTCAGGGCGCGGGGGCACCTGGTCGATCGTGACCTGCCTTGCGGCAAGCGGCTCACGCCGCCCGTCCTCAATCGGCACAAAGGCGTTTTTGAGCGGGATATTCTGTTGCGGCAATCGCATATCCGGGCGGGCGGAATTGTTTTCCAGCGCGGTGCGCACGGCGTAATACACCGCGTCAAACACCGGCTTTTCGTTAGAAAACTTGACCTCCAATTTCGCGGGGTGCACATTCACGTCCACCGCCGCGGGGTTGACCGTCAGATACAGCACACAGGCGGGAAATTTTTCCGGCGGGATGTAGGAGGTGTATGCCTGTTCCAGCGCAGCCGCAGCGGTGCGGGAATTGACATACCGCCCGTTGATGAAGAAGTTTTCGTAATTGCGCTTGGGGCGCACGTTATCCGAGCGCCCGATGAACCCCTCTACCGTGACGTCCTCGTTCCCGCCCGAAACCGGAATGGTTTTGGCGGCAAACTCTTTGCCGAATACGGCATACATCGCGCTTTTGCGGTTGCCGTCCCCTGCGGTATCCAACCGCACGGTACCGTCTACAATCAGCCGCAGAGCAATCTCCGGGTGGGAAAGGGCGATCTTTTCGGTATAAGTGGTGACGGCAATCGCTTCCGACACGTCCTTTTTGAGAAATTTGCGGCGGGCGGGCACATTGCCGAACAGATTTTCCACAATCACGGTGGTGCCCACAGGCGCGCCCTGTTCGGTCACCGAAATCACTTCCCCGCCCTTGGACACCAGCACGGAGCCGTACTCCGCGTCCGCCGTGCGGGTGATGATGCGAAGTTCGGAAACGGCGGCGATGGCGGCAAGCGCCTCTCCGCGAAAGCCCAGCGTCATAATCGCGCCGAGATCGCTTGCGTCATGAATCTTACTGGTGGCATGGCGGCGGATGGCAACCGGCAAATCCTCTTTGCTCATCCCGCAGCCGTTATCCGCCACGCGCATAAAACCGACGCCGCCGTGCTGAATTTCCACCGTCACGCGGGTAGCACCCGCGTCAATCGCGTTTTCCAGCAGTTCTTTGATGACAGACGCCGGGCGATCCACCACCTCGCCTGCGGCAATCAGGTTTGCCACGGCAAAGGAAAGTACGTTTATTTTTCCCATCATTTCCTCCTTTCCTTATAGCCTGACAGGAGATATCCGAATCCGGTTCTCGCGGGCGGATTCCCCGTCATACTGCGTTAAAATACTCGGGAATATCAAATATTCCCTGCGTTTTTGCCTTGTCTGACGAAAAATCCGTCCCGCGAGAACTCTTCGACCTCCGGCACACGTAGTTCAGGAAGATTTGCGGCTTTACGGAGGAAGGCGGGCTTTGCCCTCCGACGACGAAAAGTCACAAAGATTTCGAAATACGCGCGCCCGAGGCGGGTTCGGATACCTCCTGTCAGGCTATTTTTGAACACTCAACCTAATTTTTTCTTGATATTGAAAAGAAATGTCATCGCCTCGTAGGGGGAGAGCGTGTTGATATCGGTATCCCGCAGTTCGCGGATGACCTCGTCGTTCACGCAATCCTCGAAGGTAATCAGGCTCTCGTCCTTTTCGGGTTCTTTGGTCGGTGCCTGCAATGCTTTGGCGGTTTTTTCCACCGTGGCAAGCACTTCTTTCGCGCGGCGGATAATCTCGTTCGGCACGCCCGCCAGTTTTGCGACCTCAATGCCGTAACTGTCATCCGTGGAGCCGCGAACGATTTTGCGCAGGAACGTAATCTCATCCCCGCGCTTTTTGGCGGCGATGTTATAGTTGACCACGCCGGGCAGTTCCGCCTCCAGTGCCGTCAGCTCGTGATAATGCGTAGCAAACATGGTCTTGGCGCCGAGTTTGCGCCCCGCCGTGTACTCCACAATCGCGCGGGCAATGCTCATCCCGTCAAAGGTGCTGGTGCCGCGCCCCACCTCGTCATAAATAATCAGGCTCTTGCGGGTGGCATTGCGCAGGATATACGCCACTTCGTTCATTTCCAGCATAAACGTGGACTGCCCGGAGGCAAGATCGTCCGACGCGCCGACGCGGGTGAAGAGCTTGTCTACCACGCCGATACGCGCTTCGTTTGCCGGAACAAAGGAGCCGATCTGCGCCATCAGCACATTCAGCGCCACCTGCCGCATATAGGTGGATTTACCTGCCATATTGGGTCCGGTAATCAGCATCAGGCGGTTGGCGGCGGTATCCAGCAGTGCGTCGTTCGGCACAAAGTAACTGTCCTTTACAAATTGCTCCACCACCGGGTGGCGACCGTCTTTGATGCGGATCTCTTCACTGTAATCCACCTCCGGGCGCACGTATTTGTTTTTCGCCGCAACATCGGCAAAGGAAAGATATACGTCCAGTTCGGAAAGGCGCGCGGCAACGCGCTGAATGCGCTCGCCCTCTTTTGCCACCTTACCGCGAATCTCCTGAAAAATGTCGTACTCCAGCGTACAGACCTTATCGGCGGCGCCGAGAATAGTCGCCTCCATATCTTTGAGTTCCTGCGTGATGTAGCGCTCCCCATTGGTCAGGGTCTGCTTGCGGATGTAGTTATCCGGCACCTGATCCACAAAGGATTTGGAGACCTCGATGTAATAGCCGAAAACTTTGTTATAGCCGATTTTCAGGGTGCGGATGCCGGTGCGCTCCCGCTCCTCTGCCGCCACCTTTTCAATCCAGCTTTTGCCGTCTTTCATCACGGAGTGCAGATAGTCCACGTCCTCGTTATAGCCGGGCTTGATCAGCCCGCCCTCCCGCAGGATAAACGGCGGGTCGTCCGCAATGGCGGAGTCAATGAGGGTATGGAGGTCGGCAAGGTCGTCCAACTCGTGATAAATCCGTTTCAGTTCCCCGTCCGTACACCCCTCCAACAGCCGTCGCACCTCCGGCAATACCGCCACGGTATTGGCAACCGCACGCAGATCCTTTGCGTTTGCCGTACCGTACACAATGCGCGTAATCAGGCGTTCCAGATCCAGCACCGAGGAAAGCACGGTACCAAGTTCCTCCCGGAGCATATAATTGCCGAAAAGCTCTTCCACCGCGCCCTGCCGCCGCGTGATTTTCTGCGCGGAAAGGAGCGGGTGCTCAATATAAGAGCGGAGCAGGCGCGCGCCGGGCGCGGTTTTGGTGTGATCCAGCACCCAGAGCAGTGTGCCGCGCTTTTCTTTGGTGCGCATGGTTTCGGTCAGCTCCAGGTTGCGGCGGGTGTTGATGTCCATCTCCAGAAACTGCCCGTCGGAATACACAAACAGTTCTCTGAGATAGGAAATATCGCCGCGTTGCATTTCGCGCACGTAATCCAACAGTGCCCCGGTTGCCGCCGCCATCGCGGGGGCATCCTCAAAGCCTGCCGGAACACCGCTACCAAACTGCTCACGCACCAGCGCCAGCGCCGACTCCGGTTCAAAGCGCGGGCTGTTTTCCTCGGAAAGCATGGCACCCACGCGGTTGGTCAGAAAGTCAATCAGTTCCGGTGCGTCCTCGCGCGGGAAACTGAGAATCACCTCGCTTGGCGCAAAGGTTGCCACCTCGCTTTGCAGTCTTGCGGCGCGGTTATCACCCACGATATTGGTGGCATAGACCTTCGCCGTGGAAACATCCGCAAAGCAGACCCCGGTCGCGTTCTGCGTTTCGCAGATGGCACAGACGTAGTTGTTTTTCGTTTCGGAGAGCATCTCCGGCTCCAACAGCGTGCCGGGGGTCACTACGCGGATGATGTCGCGCTTGACAAGCCCCTTGGTGGTTGCCGGGTCTTCCATCTGCTCACAGATTGCCACCTTATAGCCTTTAGCAATCAGGCGCGCGATATAGGAGTCGGCACTGTGAAACGGCACACCGCACATCGGGGCGCGCTCCGCCTCGCCGCAATCCCGCCCCGTCAGCGTCAGTTCCAGCTCGCGGGAGGCGGTCAGCGCATCGTCAAAAAACATCTCGTAAAAGTCACCAAGGCGATAAAACAGCAGGTAATCTTTATATTGATTTTTGATGGCAAAATACTGCTCCATCATAGGGGTCATGGCTTACACCTCGTTTCTTTTTCCGGATGTTTAATGGCAGCCGCCGCACGTGCCGCAGTTATGCGTGCAGGAGGAGGGCTCCTCCCCCGTGATATTGAAGGTGATGGTGGAGTTGACCATATTCATCAGCTCGTTGACGTCATTCTGCGCCTTTTCCAGCGCTTTATAGGAGTCACTGCCCACAATCTGCTCATACAGCGCGTCAATCCGTGCGCTGATCATATCAATCAGTGCCTGGTCACGCTCCTCTTTCATTGCTTCGTTCTGCATAGCGCGCTGTTGTACCTCATATTCGGTTGCCAGTTTTGCCACACGTTCGTCCGCGTCGTATGCTTTGCGCGCTTCTTCCAAGCGCACCAATCTTTTATCCGCACGCAGGGTTTTGCCGAGTTCCGCCGCCAATTCAAAAATTTCCATGTTTATTTCCTTTCTGCCGCCGTGCCCCACAGCGCAAACGCCTCGGCACGGTCAATTTTGATTTCTGCCCACGCGCCGGCGGGAATCTCTTCCGGGAAAAACACAATTTTCCCCCCGGCGGTTCTCCCCTGCCGCATGGTTTTATCGTTTTTGCTTTCCCCATCGCAAAGCACGCGTACCGTTTTGCCTGCCATCGGCTGGTTTGCCGCAAGCGAAATGCCCTGTTGGAGCGCCAGCAGGCGGTCAAAACGCGCGTTCTGTGTTTCCTTGGGGATCTGCCCCTCCATCTTTGCGGCGGGCGTGCCCTCACGTGGGGAGTAGATAAACGAAAAGATCATATCAAACCGCGCGCGCCTGAGCAGATTCAGTGTTGCTTCAAAATCCGCTTCGCTCTCGCCGGGAAAGCCGACAATGATATCGGAGGTGACCACAATATCCGGCATTTTTTCGCGCATATAATCCAGAATTTTCAGATATGCCGCCGTGTCGTAATGCCGGTTCATCCGCCGTAAAATCTCATCACTGCCGGATTGAAGCGGCAGGTGGAAGCGGTGCGCGATGTGGGTGGAACCCGCCATCACATCCACCAGCTTTTCGGTTGCGTCCTTGGGATGGCTGGTCATAAACTGCAACCAGTAATCCCCCGGGATTTTGTCGATTTCCGCCAGCAAATCCGCAAAGTCATACGGAATCTCCAAATCCTTGCCGTAGGAATTGACGTTCTGCCCCAACAATGTGATTTCTTTATAACCCGCCTCTACCAGTTCCCGCACCTCGGTAAGCACCTCGGCAGGGGCGCGGCTGCGCTCTCTGCCCCGCACATACGGTACAATGCAGTAAGAGCAAAAGTTGTTACAGCCGTACATCACGCTGACATAGGCGCGATAGCCGTTTTCGCGGCGGATCGGCACGTGCTCCGCCACGCTGTATTCTT
Organism: uncultured Eubacteriales bacterium; assembly: GCA_900548735.1. Lineage (GTDB taxonomy): Bacteria > Bacillota > Clostridia > Oscillospirales > CAG-272 > Firm-07. The sequence continues at coordinate 5,867 of URMC01000066.1, forward strand.
CATCCCCGCGCATCACGCGCTTGCCTTTTTCCAGCACTTCGGCGAGCAACTGCGGCAGGCGGTGCAACACCGACGTGCAAAGCACAAAATCCACGTAGGGGAAACTCTTTTTCAGTTCTTCCCGCCGGTGCTCCTGCGCCACCATACAGCCGCAGACTCCGATGATCAGATCCGGATTTTTTTCTTTGAGGTGCTTATACTGCCCGATGATGGAGAGCGCGCGTTTTTCCGCGTGCTCCCGGATGGCGCAGGTGTTGACCAGAATCAACGCGGCATCTGCCGGGTCATCGGTCGCAAGATACCCCAGATCTTCCGCCATGCCGGAGAGTTTTTCGCTGTCCGCCACGTTTTGCTGACAGCCGAAGGTCATCACAAACACGCGCGGTTTTTCGCCGTGCGCGGCAAAATATGCCGCCGTATGCCGCCGGACGGTAAGAATCGGCGTCTCGTCACTGTCAAATAATACGGCCAGCGGTTTTTTTCTCTCGGTCGGGGTTTGCGGCATAGGGGCTCTCCTTAAACAATAAATATTCAGTATATTATTATATCTTATTATGCGGAAAATGTCAAGATTTGCGGGGTAAATTTTCACCGCTGTTGACAAGCGAAACACAAATTTGTTATAATGATTTCAAGGAGGTGATAGTAATGGCTTTCTGGATTTTTATGCTGTGTATTGACCTGCTTCTCCCCTTCACGATGATCGGCTTTGGCGGGTATCTCCGAAATCACCCGCCGAAAGAGATCAATTCCGTGTTCGGGTACCGCTCGCGGCGCTCGATGAGGAGCATGGAGGCATGGAAGTTCGCGCACGCGTATTTCGGCAGGCTCTGGCTCCTCTTCGGTTGTATTGCCCTGCCCGCTTCCGTAGTGCCGATGCTGTTTTTCATCGGGAAGGACACCAAAACGGTGGGTTATGCCGGCGCCGTGATTTGTGTCGTTCAACTGCTTTTTCTGTTTCTCCCGATTTTTTTGACCGAACGCGCGCTCAAAAAGAAGTTTAATTAAAAAATCCCCCGCCGGGCGGGGGATTTTTTAATTTTGCTCCAATAAAGCGGCAAAGTATTTAACTGCGCGCTCATAGGTTCGGTCATCGCCGAAATAGGCAGAGCCGATCAGGCACAGCACCGTATCTTCCGGGAGCGCTTTCAGCGCGTTGTTGGCATACAGCGCGGAGTCGCCGAGGCGGATGCCGTAGCACACGGTTTTTCCGTCAGGCAGAGTTTTATATATCCCGTTGGAGGGAGACTTGCCGAATACATCCGTAATGTCAATCAGGCACTCGCTTCTTGCCGCCAGCTCCTCGTAGAGAAACGGGTCCAAAAACGCCACCGAAAACTCACCTGTACCAAGATGCTGGTAAAAATTCCGATAATTGGAGGAGTTGTTGTAGGAAGCGGCGGCACGTGTATCCTTGTCCATTGCTTTCAGCTGTTCCTCGGAGTAAATGGTGTAAGCCACTGCCGACACGCGTTTTTCCCCGTTCCCGTCAAAATCCTCCGGCAGGATGACCGAAAGATACTTTTGCAGGGTATCCAGCGCTTCCCCATTGGTGGTGAAGTTATAAGGACCCGCGCAAACAACCACAAGATCGCTCTTTTCGGACTCTTTGGAGCACATCTGCACCGTGCCGATAATGATCACGATCAGAAAAAACAGCCCGATAATCGTTTTCCACTTATGATGATACCAGAAGTTGTCCAGAAATCGCCAGACTTTGCCATGCTGTCGCTCCGGCACCACAATGTCGCCGCCGGGGGCTTTGCCCTCTTCTCTTTCGGGGTTCTCGTTCATGGCTTGCTCCTTTCAGGGGTGCCGCGCCATGGGCGCGGGGATCAGTCTCTGGTAACGGAAAGCACCTTATAGGAGAACGCGTAGCCGGATTCCTCCACCACGCCCGTTACCCGATCGCCTGCGCGGTGCCCGATCAGCGCTTTGCCGACAGGCGACACGTCGGAAATTCTACCGGAGGTCACGTCCGCCTCGTTGGAGCCGACGATCCGGTAGGTGATTTCCTCTTTGAAATCATTGTCATAGACCTTTACGGTAGAACCGATGTCCGCCACGTCATGCGCCAGGGTGGAAACCTCACGCACGTCAGCGTTTTCGATCATTGCTTTCAGCTCGGAAACACGGCTTTCGTTCTGCGCCTGCGCCGTGCGCGCCGCGTCGTACTCCGCGTTCTCGGAAAGGTCACCGAAGCCACGTGCGGTTACAATGTCGCTTTTAATGCGCTCGCGCTCTTCGCCCTCGCGCCATTTCAGCTCTTCAACCAGCTTGTCGTAGCCCTCTTTGGTCATTGTAATTTTCTTGTTTACCATAACGGTCTCCTTGTTCTATGATAGAATTATTGTTGTTTGTTGGAAAGTACCTCAGCCGCCGCCAGCAGCTGGTCATCCTCCTCATCGGAGAGGAGCGCAGGATTTTTCCCTGCGGACTCCGGGCGCTGTTCCGCCACCACATCCGGTGTGACGCCCACGCCGTGATAATTGGTGCCGCAGGGCGGGGTGTAATAAGCGGTTGTCAGCTTTACGCCGCCGCTGTAGCCATAAGGCGCAAGGCTGAAAATGTTTTGCATAATACCTTTGCCGAAAGTGGTTTTACCAACGGTGGTGGTCAGCTGATAGTCCCGCAGGACTGCCGTAAACAGTTCCGCCGCGCTTGCCGAGTTTTCGTTGATCAGCACCACGGTAGAAAGGTTTCGGTATTTGCCGATGTCCTCTTCGCGCACACTGCAACCGGCATAATCGCCGTTGTAAGTCACCGCCTTGACGTAACTTTTGCTTTCGGTCCCGTTTTTTGTGACGGTGGAAACAATCAGGTCGTTTTTATTCAGGAAATACGAAAGAATTGCCGAAACCGAGCGGAGATCCCCGCCGGGGTTGTTGCGCAGGTCAAACACAAACTGTGTGCAGCCTTTCGCCAAAAGGGCTTCCATCTCCGTTACAAACTGCGTCGGGGTGGAAAGATCAAATTGCAGAATCCGAACCACACCGATCTCCTCGTGCCCGGTCATCACCCTGCCCATCACGGACACGGTCTGTACCCTGGCACGCACCACGGAAAAGGTCAGTTCCTCACCGTCACGCAAAACCGAGAAAACGGCGGTGCTCCCCTCCTCGCCTTTCAGGGATTGCATCAGCAGTTCATACCCTTTTTCGGCATAGGTAATCTTTGCTTCCCCTTCTCCGGCGCAAACAATCAGATCACCGATCTGCACACCTGCCGTCCCGGCGGGGGAGCCGGGAAAAACATTGATGATACGCACGCCGCCTGCCGACGCGTCCTCGGTCACAAGGATGCCCACGCCAACCGACATTGCGTTGTTATCCTGCATCAGCGCCGCGTATTCCTCTGCCGTGTAATAAGCGGCATAACGGTCTCCCGTTGCCGCGGCATAGGCTTTCAGCATCTGATCCAGAAGCAGATTGCCGTCCGTATCATAGAGAGAATATTGCCTGAAGATTTCGTCAATCAGCGCAATTTTGCCCTGATAATTTTCTGTTGCCGTTTCGGTACCCAACGCAGGGGCTTTCCGGAATGCGCCGGAAAACGTGAGCGTCAAAAGGCTTGCCGCAAGCACGGCGGCAATCAGAGACACCACAAATACCGGCAGGCGCACCGTGCGCCCGGCTTTCATCTCCGGCACTTCTACCGGGGGCGGAAGCTCTTTTACCGGCACGCCCATGGCGCGCCATGCCTCCGTCAGCCGGTCTTTTGCCATGCGGAAATCTCCGCCCGGCAATGTGACGCAAAGCGTATCCTCGCGCCATTGCAGGCGTACCCCGGGCACCGCGTTTTTTGCCGCGCGGGACAGCCCCCGGCGGTCGGTTTTCGCCTGCCCGTCAGGAAAGGAAAAATACAGTTTCATTCATACCTCACAGAATTTTTCCCCGGTGTCACCGCACAGGTGTCCGTCATTTTTCAGAATTTTGCCGGTTTGGAGTTCAGGTATTTCTTGACCATCAGCGCCACTTTGAAAGTGATGGCGTGCTCAAACTCCCGCAAATCAAGCCCGGTCAGCTTGCGGATTTTCTCCAACCGATACACCAGCGTGTTGCGGTGCACGAACAGTTTACGGGAGGTTTCGGAAACGTTGAGGTTGTTTTCAAAGAAACACTGGATGGTTTGCAGGGTCTCGCGATCCAGCGATTCCAGACTGCCTTTCTTGAAAACCTCCTGTAAAAACATCTCGCACAGCGTGGTGGGCAACTGATAAATCAGGCGCCCGATGCCAAGGTTTTCATAGCTGATGATATTCTTTTCGGTCTCAAAGACCTTGCCGACCTCCAGCGCCACCTGCGCCTCTTTATAAGCACGCGCCAGATCCTTGATGTTGTCCACTGCGGTGGAAATACCGATTGCCACTTTGGTATAAAATTCGGTGGAAAGGGTGTCCGCAATGTTGGTGGCAATTTTGTCGATCTCCTTCTGATCGGTGCCGGGTTTGATGTCCTTGACCAGCACGATATCATGCTCGCCTACACTGATCACGTAGTCCTTGGACTTATCCGGGAACATATTCTGAAGCATTTCAAACGGCATCATATCGGTTTTGCCGAAGAATTTGATCAGGAATACGATGCGCACTTCCTCCGTGTTGAAGTGCAGCTCTTTGCTTTTGATATAAATGTCGCTTTGCAGGATGTTGTCAAGAATAATGTTTTTGATGAACGAGCCCTTGTCGTATTTCTCGTCATAGAGGTTTTTGATGTTGCC
>URMC01000067.1 GCA_900548735.1 uncultured Eubacteriales bacterium
AACGGGGCGTATTTACGCGCCGACCAATCTTTCGCACGCCGCAAAATACTATCCCGCCCTGTGCGCCCATGAGCGCGCGGAAAAGGACGGAAAAGAGGCGGAGTGGGTGCGCGCGGCGCTTGCCGGAGTGGTGGAAGTAGAATGGGAATCCCCCCAAAAATACGGAATTCTGCGCGGCGGCGATCTCTTTGAGATGACCTATGAGAAACGGACGTCGGACGATGGAATTTTTACCATCACAATCAAGAACGGCGCGGACTTCCGCTTTGACCGCGACCTGTATGCGCTTGTCTCCAATGGGGCGGCGATGAAACAGGGTAGTTTTTACACCGTGAGGGAGGACGGAAAAACGCTCTCCTTCAAATATTCCGCATATACGGAAAATTATTGAAACTGTTCACCGCGCGGCGCGCCGCGCGGTGATTTTTCGGAAAGGAGCGCCGCAAAAGCGGCTGAAATCATGGAGCTGACCGATACCATCGCCGCCATATCCACCCCGCGCGGCAAGGGCGGCATTGCCGTAATCCGCATTTCGGGGGAGGACACCGCCGCGGTTCTTGCCCGCGTGTTCACGCCGAAAAAAACCGACCCGGTGAGCGCGCCGCGGCGCGCCTGCTTCGGGGAAATCCGTGCCCCCGGCGGTGAGGTGCTGGACGAGGGGCTTGTCACCTATTTTCCTGCCCCCGCCTCCTTTACCGGGGAGAACGTGGCGGAAATCGCCTGCCACGGCGGGGCACTGCTGACCGAAACCGTGCTTGCCGCCGTACTGGCGGCGGGCGCGCGGGGCGCGCACGCCGGAGAGTTTACGCGGCGCGCACTGATACACGGCAAGATCACGCTTTCGGGCGCGGAAGCGCTGGGCGCCTTGCTGGAAGCGGGCACCGAGGGTCAGATGGCGCTGGCGCGGGGCGGCATGGAAGGGCGGCTTTCCGCCGCCGTGCAGGCGGTGTATGCCCGCCTTTCTGCCCTGCTTGCCGATGTTTACGCCAAGATTGATTTTCCGGATGAAGATCTTTCCTCGCTTTCCAGAGAGGAGATTGTGCTGCAACTGCGCGACCTGAAAAACACCGTTGCCAGGCTTTCTGCCACCTGGCGCACCGGGCGCGCGGTGAGTGAGGGAATCCGCACTGTCATTTGCGGCCCCGTCAATGCGGGTAAATCCTCGCTGTATAACGCGCTGGTCGGGCGGGACGCCGCCATTGTGACCGACGTGGCAGGCACCACGCGGGATGTCCTGTGTGAAACCGTGGCGCTGGGCAGTGTAACGTTGCGGCTGGTGGACACCGCCGGGCTTCGCGAGAGCGATGACGCGGTGGAAAAGATCGGTGTGGAGCGCGCCATGGCGGAAATGACAGGGGCGGAGCTGGTGCTGGCGGTATTTGATGCCAGCCGACCGCAAGGGGAAGCGGAAGCGGCGTTTCTTGCCTCGCTTCGCACCCTGCCCGGCACCGTGATTGCCGTGCTGAACAAAAGCGACCGCGGGTGCACGATAGAGGAAACCCTGCTTTCCGGTTTTGCCGCGGTGGTGCATACCTGTGCCAGAAAGCGAGAGATCGGTGAGCTTGCCGCGGCGGTGGAACGGTTGTTCCTCTCGGACAAAATCGACATCCGGCACGACGCGGTGGTGGCAAATGCGCGCCAGTACGGGGCGCTTTGCCGCGCCGGTGAGGCGCTGGGCAATTCTCTGACCGCCTTTGAGGCGGGTTTGCCCTTTGACGTGGCGTCCTCGGATGCGGAACTTGCCATGCAGGCGCTGGGCGAGGTGGACGGCAGAGCCGTGAGCGAGGATATCGTTGCCGACATCTTTTCCCGTTTCTGCGTGGGAAAATAATACTTGACAAATGCGGCAGAATGAATTATAATATAATTAGAATAATTCTAACTTTTGTCGGGTGGCAAGGGAACGGAGGGGCATATGACCGAGAAACGGGCGGCGATATTGCGGATTTTGCGGGAGTCACACGGGCATCTGACCGCGGATGAAATTTATACCGAAGCACGCAAGGAGTACCCCGGAATGGTGCTTGCCACGGTGTATAATAATCTGCACGCGCTGTGCGAGGCGGGGCTGGTGCGCCGCATCCGCACGGAGGAGGGCGCGGATTTTTATGACCGCACCCCCACGGAGCATGACCACGCCGTGTGCGTGAAATGCGGAAAGATTTTCGACCTGCCCCCCGCGGATGTGGGGAAGTTTTTGCGGGACACGACAGGGCTTGAGATTGTTTCCTATCACCTTTCTGTGCGCGCCGTCTGCCCGAAGTGCTGCCAGCCGTCCCGGCGGGACGGCTGACAGCACCCGCGGCCGCCTGCGGCGGGGCTTTCAGAGTCAGTTGGGTGCGCTCGCCCGACATCCCGGCGTGAGTTGCCGAAAAGTTTTTGGGGGGGCGTAACCGCGACCGTGGGGGGCCCGCCCCCGACACCGGGGCGTTGGTGCCCTAAATGTTTTTCGGGGAGTTTAAGAGGGGGCTTTTTTCAAAAAGCCCCCTCTTGCGCGCCTGCGGCGCCGGTCGTCCCGGCTATACCCGCCGTGCTTGTCGCCGCCGTTCCTGCTGTGCTCATCGCGCCTGTTGCACCTATCGCCCCTGCCGCCTCTGCCGTGCTTGCCGCAGGCGCGGCGGGGATTCCGCCCGGTACGGCGCGGATACCCGGCGCGGCATCCGCCGTCGCAATTCTCCCTGCGTTGTGCGGCAACAGCCCCAGACTGACGGCAATGGCGGTGTCGATTTCCCGCATCAGCGGCTCGTCAAGGTGTCCCATTTTTTCTTTTAAGCGCCGTTTGTCCAGTGTGCGCAACTGTTCCAAAAGCACGATGGAGTCACGCGAGAGTCCCGCGCGCTCGGCGTAGATATCGATATGCGTGGGCAATTTGGTTTTTCCCATTCTGGATGTAATCGCGGCGGCTATCACCGTCGGGCTGTAACGGTTGCCCACATCGTTCTGTATAATCAGCACGGGGCGCATTCCCCCTTGCTCGGAGCCGACAACCGGGGAAAGGTCGGCATAGTAAATATCCCCGCGCCTGACGTTTGCGTTCATAAGCATCCTCCTTTGCGGACTGCCGGCAAAATCCGGCTGTACTGTTATTTTCCGCAATCCGGGGGCGTTTTAATCACCGCTTCCCCTATTTCATCCTATGCCGGGCACGCGTGTTTTGTCGAAGACTGTCTTTTTGCAAAACCCTTGAAAAATTCTGCCGACTGTGCTATAATAAAATGTTGAAAACCGGAGGGGGCATTCCCTCTCCCCGGAGGAAGATATGGACACGATCACCGAAAAAAGACCGCCGGAGGCGCTGGCTCTGCCGCGTATCGGGGAAAAGGAAGCCAAAAACAGGCACCTGCTTTCCGGCGGCGATCTTGAAAAACTGCGCCTCTCGCCGACCGGCGCGCCGGTCGCCTGCACGATGCTGCCGGAGGGCGGTGTGATTTATTATTACGACCCCAACCGGGTTGAACCCGCCGCGCCCCCGCAAAAACCCCGCCTCTCGCCGGAAAACCCGGTGAAGTTGAAATTGCAGAACGCAATCAAAGAAGGGTATTTCCCCCGTGAGACGCTGTTGCAGATGTATTACGAGCCGACAGAGGGACCCGTGGCGTTTTGCATCCGGCACGGGGAAGAGGTACCGTTGTTTGACAAAACCACCTGCCGCCGCCTGCCGCTGCCGTGCGCAAAATGCGGCGACCCGGTGCGCTATCGTTCCAAGCTGTGCCGCAACTGCTATGAAGCGCAGATGGCGGAAAAACGCGCCGAGGGCGACCGCCACCGTGGCGCGGCATACGGGATGGCGCGGGAGAAAGTGCTGTTTTTCGATCTGGAAATGACCGGGCTTTATGAGCATGACGAGGTGCTTTCGGTCACGGTGGCGGACGGTAACGGCAACACCGTGTTTGACACGCTGGTGCGCCCCGTGCGCAAGAAAAAGTGGAAACGCACCGAGGAGATTCACGGCATCACCCCGGAGGACGTGAAGGACGCCCCCACCATGAGCGAAATTGCCCCTGCGCTGTGCGCAGTATTAAACGGGGCGGACAGGCTGGTGGCTTTCGGCACGGCAACCGATTATTTTCACCTTTCCCGCCTGTATCCCAACCGGCGGGAGCGGGAGGCACTGCACGCCAAAATCGTGGACTGCGGGGCGGAATTTTCCCGCTATGTGTATGAGCATGAGATCGAGCTTTCGCACCAGTCGCTGAGTGACGCGATGGCGGCGCTGGGGCTGACGTGGCACGGCAACGCCCACACCTCCGCTGCCGATACCGACGCCTGCCGGATGGTGTTTGAAACCCTGTTCCCCCATTACTTTGAATGAATCAAGGAGGCACTATGGATCGCTTATTCGAATTGGACAACCCCGCCCACGCGGACGAGGGGCTGGTTCTGGTCGGCACTTATTTTGATAACGCAACGCTCAGCGTGGCGCTTTCCATCCTGAACGAAGCAAATATCCCGTATCTGCAAAAAGAACGGGGCGCCGGCGGCGCGGTGCGCATTCTTGCCGGGTATAATATGTTCGGCACCGACGTGTTTGTGCGGGAGGAGGACGCCGAAACGGCGCTGGATCTTCTGACGCCGGAGGACGACGGAGAGCAGATCGAAGGCGACGCGGAAACCGACACCGAGGGCACGGAAGAATGAAGGAAATCATTCTTTGCAAATACGGCGAGATTGTGCTCAAAGGCGCCAACCGCGGGAGCTTTGAAAGCCTTCTGCAAAAGGAGATCCGTTATCGCCTGTCCACCGTCGGCAACTTTCACGTGACCCGTGCGCAAAGCACAATTTACGTGGAGCCGGGGGACGACACGGCGGATATGGACACCGCGTTTGAGATCTGCCGCCGCACCTTCGGCATTGCCGCCGTGGGGCGCGCCGCCGTAGCGGAAAAGAACATGGAGGCGATCACCGCCGCCGTCAAAACCTATCTGCCGCCGCTTCTTACGGGCAAAAAAACCTTTAAGGTAGAAGCAAAACGCTCGGATAAAACCTTTCCCCTCACCTCGCCGGAAATCTCCGCCGAGGCGGGCGGGGCACTGCTTACCGCCTGCCCGCGGTTGCGCGTTGATGTGCACAACCCGGATGTGACCGTGCGGGTGGAGGTGCGCGAGAGCGCCGCCTACATCCACGCCGGGCAACAAAAAGGCGCGGGCGGGCTTCCGGTCGGCAGCAGCGGCAAGGGGCTGTTGCTCCTCTCCGGCGGGATCGACTCTCCGGTGGCGGGCTGGATGATGGCAAAGCGCGGCGTGAAACTGGATGCCGTGTATTTTGAATCCCCCCCGTACACCAGTGACCTCGCCAGAGAAAAGGTGCTGGAGCTTGCCGCCCGCGTGGCGCGCTATGCGGGGAGCTTCCGCGTGCACGTCATTTCCCTGACGGAAGCGCAGGAAACTTTAGTGAAAAACTGCGACGAAGAATATTTTACGTTGCTGTTGCGCCGCTTTATGATGCGTCTTGCCAACCGCACGGCAAAGGACGAGGAGTGCGAATCCCTCATCACGGGCGAGAGCCTCGGTCAGGTGGCATCGCAGACCATGCAGGCGCTGAATGTGACCGGCGCGCTTGCCGATTTTGTGGTCTTCCGCCCGCTGATCGGCATGGACAAGGAGGAGATCATCACAATCTCCCGGAAGATTGACACCTTTGATACCTCCACCCTGCCGTATGAGGACTGTTGCACCGTCTTTACTCCCCGCCACCCGAAAACAAGACCGGAAGCGGCAAAGGTGGAGGCGGAGGAGCAGAAGCTGGACGTGGCGGCGCTGTGTGACGCGGCGTATGCCACCAAGCAGACCTACTATATCAAAGCAAAATTCTGAATTTTCAGAACGATATATTTCCGCGCACACGCGCGGCAACAAAGAAAAGGAAGTGTTTCACATGACCAAAATTGACATTTTTTCGGGTTTTCTCGGCGCCGGTAAAACCACGCTGATCAAAAAACTCATCAAGGACGCTTACGCCGGCGAAAAAATCGTGCTGATCGAAAACGAATTCGGCGAAATCGGCATTGACGGCGGCTTCATGCAGGATGCGGGCATCACCGTCAATGAGATGAACTCCGGATGCATCTGCTGCAGCCTTGTCGGCGATTTCGGCAGAGCGCTTTCCAAAGTGCTGACCGAGTACGCCCCCGACCGGATCCTCATTGAGCCGTCGGGCGTAGGCAAGCTCTCCGACGTCATCCGCGCGGTGGAAAACGTGAAAGAGGCGAAACTGGCGCTTTCCGGCACCGTGACCGTGGTGGATGCCAAAAAGTGCAAAATGCACATGAAAAACTTCGGCGAGTTTTTCAATGACCAGATCGAGCATGCGGGCACCATTGTGCTCAGCCATACCGCCGGGCTCTCCGAGGAGAAGCTGACCGAGTGCGTGGCGTTGTTGAGGGAGCATAATCCGGATGCCGTGATCGTGACCACCGACTGGAACGAACTTTCCGGCGCCCAGTTGCTTGCCGCAATGGAGCGCAAGGATACGCTGGCGGCGGAGCTGGAAAAGCTGGCAAAGGAAGAGGAGGTCTGCCCCGTGTGCGGGCATCACCATCATCACCACGATGAAGACGATGATGATGACGAGGATGAGCACGATCACCATCACGATGACGACGATGATGACGACGAGGACGAACATGAGCATCATCACCATCATCACGAGGACGGCGAGGAATGCCACTGCCACGACCACGACCATGACCATGAGGGGCATCATCACCATCACCACCATGCAGACGAAATTTTTGTCAGCTGCGGGGCAGAGACCGCAAAGCGCTTTGACAAAGCGGCGCTGGCGGCGGCGCTGGCAGAACTGACCAATGCCGAAAAATACGGCATGGTGCTTCGTGCCAAGGGCATTGTGGAGGGCACGGACGGCAAGTTTATCCACTTTGATTACGTGCCGGGTGAGCCGGATGTGAGAAACGGCTCCGCCGCCGTCACGGGCAGGCTCTGTGTGATCGGCTCCGGGCTTCATATCGACGCGCTTTCCGCGCTCTTCGGCGTGGAACTGCAATAAGGAGTTTTTATGGCAAAGCAGATGATCCCGGTCTATGTGGTGACCGGCTTTCTGGAGGCAGGCAAAACCACCATGGTGCAGGGCTTTCTTTCGGACAGCGAGTTCAACGACGGATGCAAAATTCTCCTGCTGGTCTGCGAAGAGGGGGAAGAGGAATACGATCCCACCAAATTCTGGGGGCAGAATGTGCACCAGATGCTGATTGAAAAAGAAAGCGACCTGACCGAGGAGCTGATCGCGGATTACCTTCTTCACCACAAGGTAGATCGCGTGATGGTGGAGTATAACGGAATGTGGCAACTCTCCACGCTCTACAACGCCCTGCCGGATGGGCTTGGCATCTACCAGCAGATTTTCACGGCGGACGCGAGCACCATTCTTTCCTACAACGCCAACATGCGCAGTCTTGTAGTGGACAAGCTGCAAAACTCCGACACCGTAATCTTCAACCGCGCCAAAGGGCAGAGCCGGGAGGAGTTGCACAAGCTGGTGCGCGGCATCAGCCGCGCGGCGCAGATCGCCTATGAGGACACGCGTGATGCGGATCTGGAATTCGACGAGATCGAAGATCCGCTTCCGTTTGATAAAAACGCCCCCGTCATCACCGTGGAGGACAAGGATTTCGCCCTTTTCTACCGCGATCTTGCGGAGGATATCTCCTTTTACGACGGCAAAACCGTCAAGTTTAAGGGGATGGTGCACCGTGACGAGCGCTTCGGCAAAGAGGAGCTTGCCATCGGTCGCTTTGTAATGACCTGTTGCGAGGCGGACATCGCCTACAACGGTTTGCTTTGCGAATTCGGCAAGCCGGTCGGCTACAAAAACGACGAATGGCTGATGATCACCGCAAAAATCAAGGTAAAACGGCACGCCATTTACGGCAATCAGGCGGGGCCGGTTCTCTACGTGACCGACACCGCGCTGACCTCGGCGCCTTCGCAGGAGGTTGCCACCTTTTACTGAGGGGCTTGCATAATTCGCCCAGAGCCCCTGCGGGGCGGCTTTCAGGCTGATGCCTTACTTTGGGCGCACACGCCTGAAGTTCGGTACCGGCTGCCCAAAAGTTTTTGCGGGATTTAAAGGGGGCTTTTTTCAAAAAGCCCCCTTTTCGCTTCTCCTTTTGGCGTTTCTTTTTGATAGCTTTTTCTTTGCGCCTACACCTGCAAAGAAAAAGCGGGTATGAAATCTGATGGTGGAATGGAAAAAAGTTCTTTACGTCAGGGCGGGTGCAAGCCCCCCCTCCGGGAGGGGGGTGGCACCGACAGGCGGCAGGAGGAGCACGCGCAACGAAAAGGCATGCCAAATACACATAGCACCTGTCTTGTCATACAGCGAAGCCCCTTTGCATATAGTGTAGCGAATTGCGGAAAGGAGCGACACTATGCAACAAAACGAGGAAAAAAACTGCCGCGTGCAGGAGATGTTTTTACAGAAAACACAGCCATTTGAGGTAACATCAGAGTTTGTTTTACCGGATTACCGGAGCGAGATCAGCCGCCTTTTGTGGGTGCGCCCCGTATTTTCCGCACCGGTGCGGTTTCAGGGCGGCGGCAAAGCAGATCTTTCCGGCGCGGTGCGATATGAGGTTCTCTATACGGGACCGGACGGCAAGTGCTACGGCGTGGAGCTGGAGGACGGTTACGCTTTTTCGGTGCCGATGGAACTTCCCGCCGGATTTGAGAACACCGCCGGAATTCTGATCTCGGCAGAAATCTGCCCTGACACGGTGGTCAGCCGGGTCACCGCACCCCGCAAACTGTCGGTACGGTGCCGGATGCACGCCGATGTACGCGCCTTCGGAGAAAAAAATCTCGCCCCGCGCGTGGAAGGCGCGGAAGCGGAAAATGCGGAAAACCTCTGCCGCGCCATAGACTGCGGCAGATATTTCGGCAGCGGTGCAGAAACGCTGGAGCTGACCGGAGAGCTGACCCCGGACATTGCAGGTGACATCCGCGTAATCTCGGCACACGGAGAAGTATTTCTGCCGGACGCGGTGGCAATGGGCGGCGCGGTGCGGTGCCGCGGCGAGGCAGAAATCACGGTACTCTGCACCGACGACAGTGACGGTGCAACCCCGATAGCACTTACCCTTGGCATGCCGATTGAAGCGGAAATCCCCTTCGACGGGGTTCTCCCCGATTGCCATGCCCGCGCCACAGGCACGGTCACAAGGCTGACCACCGCAGTGGAGGACGGCAGAATCACCGTAAATGCCGGGGTCTCGCTCTCGTCGGAAGCACAGGGAAGCGAACCGGCGGTTGTATGGAGAGACCTGTTTGTGCCGGGATATCAGGCGGAATGCCGTTTTGCGGAGGAAACGCTTTTCACCGCGGCGGGGTGTGCCAACCGGAATTTCTCGGTCAACGAGGAAGCCGCCAAAAAGGATCTGGGTATGCCGGAGGATGCGGAAATTCTGGATGCGTTTTGCGGGGCGGAACTGCGTGAGCGGAACGCGGACGGTAACAAAGGTACCGTGCTGAACGGCGAGCTTTGCTGTCACATGCTTTATGCGGCAAACGGAGAGTACGGTGTGGCGGAGCTTCGCGCACCGCTTCGCACCACGTGGGAAGAGCGTACCGACGATATGATCTACAATGTTTCCGTGCCGAAATGCCGGGTGCGCACCGAAAGCGGACGCGTGCTGTTGCACGCGGAGGCAGCAGTTTCCGCCCGCGGAACGGGAGAAGTGCACACGCAGGTGCTTTCCGGTGTACAGCTGACCGAAAAAGAAGCTGCAGAGCAACGGGACCCGGAGTTGTTTTATCCCGCCCCCGGTGAAACGCTGTTCGACGTAGGGAAGCGGTATGGGATCTCCCCTGCGCGGCTTGCGGAGCAGAACGGTATTTCCGCGGATGACCCCGGTAGTCCGGAATCCCTTTCCGGCGTGCGCTTTTTGCTGATCGGGTAATACAATTTATCCGGCATCAGTCGCCGGGAAGTTTTTACGGGCACCTTGCGGTGCGGCAAGTAGGCTGACGCGCTACTTTGGGTGCACACGTCCAACATCCCGGCAACAGTCGTGAAAAGTTTTTGCGGGATTTAAAGGGGGCTTTTTTCAAAAACCGCCTGCGGCGGGGCTGAATAGCTGACGCGTTTCTTTGGGCACGCACGCCCAAAGTTCGGCATCAGTTGCCCAAAAGTTTTTGCGGGATTTAAAGGGGGCTTTTTTCAAAAAGCCCCCTTTTCTTTTTGGCGTTTCTTTTGATAGCTTTTCTTTGCGCCTCCTTCCTGCAAAGAAAAGCGGGTAAAAAATCTGATGACATC
>URMC01000068.1 GCA_900548735.1 uncultured Eubacteriales bacterium
TTTTCGGTAGCTGATGCCAGACTTTCGTTGTGTGCGCCCAACTGACTCTGCAAGCCGCACCGCAGGTGCCGCCAGCCCGTTCAGCCCCCGTCGAAGACGGTGTCCGCAGGTGCCCCCCTTTAAATCCCCTAAAAGCTTTTCGGTAGCTGATGCCAGACTTTCGTTGTGTGCGCCCAACTGACTCTGCAAGCCGCACCGCAGGTGCCGCCAGCCCGTTCAGCCCCCGTCGAAGACGGTGTCCGCAGGTGCCCCCCTTTAAATCCCCTAAAAGCTTTTCGGTAGCTGATGCCAGACTTTCGTTGTGTGCGCCCAACTGACTCTGCAAGCCGCACCGCAGGTGCCGCCAGCCGTTCAGCCCCGCCGCAGGCGGCGCAGGGTCCCCGCGTTGTTTCCCTTGACACCCCGTGGGAAATGTGCTATACTGAAAATAGCGAAATATAGCGAAATGCGCGCCCAAACGCGTACCGAACACATGCCACAATAACGCTACTTCTCCCGCGCAACGGCGCGCCCGTACCCCAAGGAGGAATCATGGAAGAAAAAGAAACCGAACCCGGCACCGCACCGGTACCGGAAGAAAAATTGCTGACCCGCATTGCTCCGGCACTGCTTGACCCCCGGCAGACAAAACTGAAAGATTATGTTCCTGCCGATCTTTCTGTGGAAGAAGCCATGAACGTATTCCGCCGCAATCTGATCGGCTGGCGCCGCCTTTACACTTATTATAACTGCGCCATGCTGGAGGTGGAAACCAAATTCAAGGTGCTGAATGAGCAATTCTCGCTTCAATATGACCGCAACCCCATCGAGGCAATCAAAACGCGTGTCAAATCCGTGGAAAGCATTGCGGCAAAGATGATGCGCAAACACCTGCCGCTGGATCTGCAAAGCGTGGAGGAAAGCATTTCCGATGTTGCCGGCGTGCGGATCATTTGCTCCTTTTTGGATGACATTTATTTGCTTGCCGATTGCCTGACAGGTCAGGATGACATCACTCTGCTTTGCACCAAAGATTACATCAAACACCCCAAGGATAATGGCTATCGCGGGCTTCACCTGATTGTGGAGGTGCCGATCTTTTTACAAAACGAAAAGCGCCCGATGAAGGTGGAGGTGCAGTTCCGTACCATCGCCATGGACTGCTGGGCGAGTTTGGAGCATAAACTGCGGTATAAGAAAAATCTGAGTGAACATGTGGTTGCTTCCGTGGATGCGGAGTTGCAGAATTGCGCCGCGCTTACCGCCGCGCTGGATGAAAAAATGCAGGGCATCCGCCAGCGCATTGATCGTGAAAATTCCTGAACAAATGATAGGCACCCCGAAAGTAACTCTTTCGGGGTGCTTTTTTGAAAATGTGGAAGAATACACGGGAATGTCGAACAAAAAATGAAAATGTTTGTAAATGTAAATGGAAAGATGAAAATGAAAAGTTGGAAAATAATATCACAAGTTTGGAAATGGCGAAAAATGGGCGGGGAAACAGGATGAAACTCCTCCGGTCACCGCCCCGCCTGTGTTCTGCTCTTTTTTCCGCAAAAACCGCCGCCGGGAAATGCTTCCCGGCGGCGGTTTTACGGTATGAGGAAAAATCTTAGTTTTCGGATATTCTTTGATGAAAAAAGCCATTGCCCCGCAAGGCGGGGTCTGCTATAATCAGGATGTACGGTGCTTCCGGAAGTCCAGCGGGGTAAGCCCCGTCATCCGCCGGAAGAACGCGTAAAAATAGTATTCCGAGGAGATGCCGACCCGCGCGGCAATCTCACTGACCGGCAGTGCGGTGGTCTCCAGCAGTTGCTTGGCGTGTGCCAGCCGCAGGTCGTTGACCGCCTGATGCAGGGTCTGCCCTACGGAGGCGGTAAAATCCCGGTCGAGCTTGGCGCGGCTGACATGAAAGTGCGCCGCAATTTTTTCCGCCGTCAGCTCCGCCGCCGAATTTTCATAGAGATATTGCAGCACGTGAGGAATGTAGCTTTCCGCCCCTTCAAAGTGGATTCGCTGTGCCTCGGGCGAGAGCCGCGGCAGCCGGCAGAGAAGCCGCGCCAGCAAAAGGGCGCGTTCGGCTTCCGGCACAGCGTCCTCAAACAGTGCGGGCAGGTCTTCGGCAAGCGTGCCCGCGGCGGCGGGCGACAGGGGATACAGGCAATTCATTCCTTCCTCAAAGAGCGCGCGGGGGAGGATCCGCTCTCCGAAGGCGCCTTTGAACTCTTCATTAAAATAAACAATATAGCGCTCAAACCGTTCCGTTTCGGCGCCGGGGGACATGGCGTGGATGGAAAACGGTGCGGTCAGTACCACGGCGGGTGTATCAAGCCTTACCTTGCCGGTGCCGAGCACGATCTCCTGCAAAAGGGTATCTTTGCAGAAATACAGCTCAAAGTGTGGGTGATAGTCATGATGGTCGGGCGCGTGCTCCGCGGTGGTTTTGCGGTAGGTGGCAAGCATTTGCCCCGCCGGGATCCGGTCACGGAAAAAGTATTTCATCCAATCCCCCCTTTTCCATTCAAATATAACATAACCCTACAAAAAATGCAAGCAAAAAGGAGAAAGCAATGGTAACCAGAGAAGAAGTAATTGCGGCGGTAAACGAGCAACGCATTATCGTGATTGCACGCGGTTTTGCCATCGAGGAGCTGATTCCGGCGGCGGAGGCGATGTATGCGGGCGGCTTCCGGCTGATGGAGGTGACCTATGACGCAAAGGGGAACCCCTCGGACGAAGAAATCGCGGAGCGTATCGGGGTGCTGGCACGGCATTTTGCCGGGCGGATGTACATCGGTGCCGGAACGGTGCTGACGGCAAAGCAGGTGGAACTTACGCACCGCGCAGGCGGGCAGTTTATCATTTCACCCGACAGCAGTGAAGAAGTCATCCGCAAAACAAGGGAATTGGAGATGGTGTCTATCCCCGGCGCCTTTACCGCAACGGAGGCGACCACTGCGTGCCGCTACGGGGCGGATTTCATTAAAATTTTCCCCAACTCGGAGGTGAAGCCCTCCTATATCAAGGCGCTTACCGTGCCGCTTTCCCACATTCCTTTTCTTGCAGTTGGCGGGGTCACACCCGAAAACGCCGCGGAGTATCTGGCGGCGGGTGCCGCGGGAATCGGCGTGGCATCCGGCATCCTGGATAAGAAACTGGTACGCGCGGGGGATTATGCCGGGATCACCGAAAAAGCCCGCCGTTATGTGTCGATTGTAAAGGGGTAAGAAGATGGCAACCAAATCAAAGGTGGTAGAACAATCGTTCCGCTTCGGATGCGGGCGGTATATTCAGGAATCGGGCGCGCTGTCGCGTGCCGGGGAGGAAGCCGTGCGCCTTGGCGCGCACCGCGCCCTGTTGATCGGGGGCAAGCCCGCACTTTCCTTGGCGGGTGATACATTGCGGGCAAGCCTGAAAAACGCCGGAGTATCTTGCAAAACCGTAGAGTACCATGGGTTTTGCAACCGGGAGGAGGCGGCACGCCTTGCCGCGCTTGCGCTTGAGGAAGGCTGTGAGCTGATTCTTGCCGTGGGCGGCGGTAATCTTTGCGATCTCGGCAAACTGATTGCGGCAAATGCAGGCTTGCGCGTGATCACCGTTCCCACTTCCAGCGCCACCTGTGCCGCCACCACGCCTCTGAGCGTGACCTACACGGCGGAGTATCAGGCGGCTGGCACAGTGCATCACACAAGAGAAGTGGATGCGGTGCTGGCAGATATGGACATCCTTTGCAGACAGCCGGAGCGCCTGTTTGCCGCCGGAGTGTATGACGCGCTTGCCAAAAAGATCGAGATCGAACAGCGGTTGCAGGGAAAAGAAGATTCCGAAATCGACGTGGGGCTTTCCGCTTCCTTTGCACTGGCAAAGTACACGTACGAGAGAATGAACGCGCTCTTTGGCGCGGCATGTGAGGAGTTGCGGCAAAAGGAGCCGGGCAAAGCACTGTACGATATGATTTTTTTGTCGGTTGCCGCTACCGGGGTCATCAGCGGAATGGCGCGCGGCTCCAATCAGTGCGCCATTGCGCATAAGGTCTACGAAGGGTGCCGCACGCTGTACTCCGAAGAGGTGCGGGAGAAACTGCACGGGGAACTGGTTGCCGTGGGGGTGATTGCACAGCTGTATTATAATGGGGAAGAAACCGCCGCGGCGGACTTCCGGAAAGGGCTGATCGGGCACGGGCTGCCGTTTGACCTGCCGACGCTTGGCGTCAAAGAAAAGGACGCGGCGGACGCGCTGTACCGGTATATCCTGCCCACCAGTGCCATGGCGGGAACGGGGGATGCCGAAAAAGAGCGGTTGCGTGCGGCGCTTGCCCTCATCGGTTAAAAAACGAAAAATCTCGGAAAAACGGACAAATAGACGGGAATTGTCATAATATGTTATAGGGGGGCAGGCAGACGGTGCTCCCCCTTATTTTCAGGAAAGGACAGTATTTATGGCAATTCTTCAGAATCAGGGGACCGTGGTCTATACCCCCGCCGGGGGAGCGCGCACCACTGTGATCTCCAATACCACCAATACCGAGGTGGAAATCAGTTATTCGCTTTCTGTCAGCCATGCGGCGTATCCCGTGACCTATACGGCGGGTGCCGAGATCCTTTATACCACTTTACTGCGCAATACGGGCAGCGGCACGTATTTTCTGCCGGAGATCGTTTCCGATCTCGGTGGCGGAAAACTCAATTACGTGACCGACAGTGCCGTGGCATATC
The DNA here is from genome assembly GCA_900548735.1 of uncultured Eubacteriales bacterium. Taxonomy (GTDB): domain Bacteria; phylum Bacillota; class Clostridia; order Oscillospirales; family CAG-272; genus Firm-07. The sequence goes on from URMC01000068.1 coordinate 4,695, forward strand.
TGGATGACGGCACAAATCTGGTGCCGCTTGTCGCAACGGCGGAAATCGCGGGCGGCACGGCAACCTTCCGCTTTGGCGATGCCACCCTTCCGGGCGGCACGCAGATTTTGCTTCTTTACCGTGCAACGGTCGGCACCCCCGGCGGAGACATTGTTTCTACCGTGACCGGCAGTGGTCATGAGGGCTCCGCCACGGGCACCGTGGATACCGCAACCGACAGCGCCACCATCACCGAGACCCCGCTGACGGTGGTTAAAAGCGCGCCGGAGTCCGCCGAGGTCGGCGAAACGATCAGTTATCGCTTCACACTGACCAACAATTCCGCGGGCACCATCGCCTTTGACAACCTCTCGGATCAGTTGCCCGCAAACTTCAGTTTCACCGGGGTCACCTTAACGGTGGCAGGCACCGCAGTGGCGCTGACCGAAGGCACGGACTATACCGTGAGCACCGGCAACCTCTTTACACTCTCTCCCGTCACCCCGCCGAGCATTCCCGAGGGCGGCACCGCCATCCTCACGCTGACCGGCGTGGTAACTGCTTAAATTTAAGGATAACAACATCCCGACAGATAAAATCTGCCGGGATGTTGTTATTTACGGGGGAACCGGGAATTTGCCCGTGCGAAATCAGGAGAACAGGGCTTTCATTTTGCGCGGCACAGCGTATGCCGCAAGGTCAGTGCAAAAAGCCCGATCGAGCAGAGAACCGCAAAGATTGGGGAGGCACCAAGATACAGCGCGTAGGAAATGGACGAGGGGGTAGATCCGTTATCCGCGGACAGATCGTTTCGCGCGATGATAAAAAGGCTGACTGTACAGATGAGATAACCGACGGCGGCAAGGGCGAGAAAAAGAGAGAATACCGCCAAAATGACAGGGCGCGTGTTTTTTTGGGGATTCATACGCGCCGCCATGGCGTTGAAAAGAATTGCCGAGAGAATCAGAATCAGCAGGTAAAAAACGCAGGTGAGGATGGCAAGCAGAAAGTCAAATCCGTTCCAGAATTCAAACAGAACGTCAAAAACCCGGGCGTTTATGTTCTTCGACGAAAAAGAAGGCCGGACGGAAAGCGTGGGCGCAATCCCTGCAATGCACAGAAGCAGCAAAGACAGTGCCGCGCCACCCAACGGGAAAAGCCGTCTTTTGTCAAACTCGCCCGGCGCGGTGCGGTGAATCAGGAAAGACAGCGCCAGCGAAGCGGCGAGAAGCGCCGCGGTGACAATCAATACCGCGACGGTGGAAAGTGACAGCCGGAATTCTAAGAAAGACATGGTATAGGAAAGGTAATTCATCCCCCGTGTTACACCAAGCAACAGGATCATGCTGATCAACATGGAAGTTGCAGGCGGAAGAATGCAATTTTGCAGTTGCAAGGCGAAAAAACATTTTTTACGAATCAACTGTGCCGTGGCGCAAATCAAAGAAATGAAAGAGAGCACCATATGGCAAAGGTAAGAGGAGGAAAGCAGAACGGAGGAGAAAACCGGAATCCCGTCCTGTAATTCCAGATTGGGGTGGTGAAACAGGATGCGCAGGGTGTGAAAAGGCGTTTGAAAAAGATTGCAAACGTTCAGAAAATCGGGCAAACTTTTCCAGTCCGGCGTATGACTGCCGAGATCTGTAATCACAAATCGCCCGCCAAACAGAAAGGCTCCGATAAACATACAGATCAGGGCAAGATACAGCAAAACATTCCGCACCCCCAAAAAAGTTCTTGCGTGTGTTTCGGGAGAGGGTAAAGGGGCGCTTTTGGGGGACGGCGCCCCGCAACCGGGGCAAAAATCCCCTTCATAGGCGCGGTCACAGTGCAGGCATACGGTTTTTCCGTCAATACGGTTGCCGCACATCGGGCAGTAAGTGGCTTTCTCCGGGATCGGTCGGTGGCAGATCGGACAGTTTACTTTCCCGTCCAGTCTTTTTCCGCAGTTGATGCAGAAAATGTTGGTAGTTTCGTTCTCGCATTGACAATACTTGCAGTTCATTTGAGAAACTCCTTTCTGATGATACTTTTATTATAGCTTGTCAATGTATATTTGTCAAGCGTTTTCGCTTTTTGAAAAAAAGTCAGGGAACTTGCAAAACCTCCTTGACTTTTTTCTTTTCATGTGTTACCATAAAAAAGGAACGACAAAATTCATACCGTTATGGGGTAAACGGACAAATTACGACCAAAAAGGAGGAGAAAAATGGGTTGCTTTGTGATTTCTCAAACCGCGACGGGGGTGCGGTTTCTGCTGCGTTCTGACGCGGGGCAGACGCTTGCCATTTCCAAAAACTATGCGTCGCTGGATACCTGCAAAAAAGGAATCCGCAGTCTGATTACGATATTGCCCGGGGCACCTGTGGTCAATCTGACCGCGGGGGAGCGGGGGCCGAACCCGAAATGCGAAATCGACGGGGAGGAGGGCGCGTATGTGTACCGCTACAAATCCTCCAACGGCAAGGTGGTGATTGAATCCCGCCCGGTGCAGACCGAAAAAGCCGCGTTGCGCGCCATTGCCATGCTCAAAGAAGCGGTGGCGGAGCCGAAAATGATGTTCTGGCAAAAGGAAGGTTACGTACCGTTGAAACTGGGGTTGCCCACCGGTGACAAAAAGCCGTCATCCGTCGCAAAAGCCCCTACACGGGGTGCAAAAAAACAGGAGGTCAACCACCCTGTGACCCTGCCGGGGGATTTTCTCATTCCGGCAGAATCCATCCCCGGATGGGAGGATGGGACCCCGGCGGAGCCTGCCCCGGTCAGAACCGAGACCGTAAAAGCATCCGGGCAGGAGCCTGCAAAGCCGGAAGCACCCGCCAAGGTCGCGGAACAGGCGACCGCAAAACAGGAAGCGCCCGCCGCCAAGGTTGCGGAACCGGCGCCTGTGAAACAGGAAACACCTGCCGCGCCGAAGCCTGTCGCCAAAGCGGCTCCCGCACCGGAAACTGTCAAAAAAGTGCCGGAAAAGCCGGAAAAAGAGGAAAAGAAAAAGCATCCGTTCTTCGGGATTTTCGGCAGAATCCATAAACTTCGTTAAAAAAGAGACAAAGCGGGAAAAATTTCTCAAAATCTCTTGATTAACACGCGCGTGTGTGTTACAATAAATCTGTTTGGAAATGCGGGCGGTACGCCGCCTGCGGAAGTTACAAATTCATGAAAGGGGTTTATGTTATGACCTACAACAAGAAAACCATTGAAGACATTGACGTCAAAGGCAAAAAAGTAATTGCCCGTTGCGATTTCAATGTTCCTATGAAAGACGGTGTGATCACCGACACCAAGCGGATTGTCGGCGCTCTGCCCACCATTCAGTACCTGGTGAAAAACGGTGCCGCAGTGATTCTTTGCTCTCACCTCGGCAGACCCCACAACATTTTCAACGAGAAACTGAAACTCGATAAGAAAGAAAAGAAAAAGATCGCCGCTCTGCCTGAGGCAGAACAGGCAGCCGCTACCGCCGCCGCGCTGGAAAAAGCAAAGGGCGATGTGACCAAGCTGTCTCTCGCTCCTGTTGCCGCCAAGCTCTCCGAGCTGTTGGGTCAGCCCGTGATCATGGCAAAAGACGTTATCGGCCCCGATGCCAAGGCAAAAGCCGCGGCGCTCAAGCCCGGTGAGGTCATGCTGCTTGAGAACGTCCGCTTCCACGAAGAGGAAGAGGCAAACGACCCTGCCTTTGCCAAAGAGCTGGCTTCCATGGCGGATATTTACGTCAATGACGCGTTCGGCACCGCGCACCGCGCACATGCAACCACTGCCGGTCTTGCCGATTACCTGCCCGCCGTTTGCGGTTACCTCATTCAGAAAGAGATCACCATTATGGGTGGTGCGCTGGAGAATCCGAAGCGCCCGTTCGTGGCAATTCTCGGCGGTGCCAAGGTCTCCGATAAAATCGGCGTGATTGAAAACCTGATCGAAAAGGTGGATACGCTCATCATCGGCGTTGGCATGGCTTATACCTTCTTCAAGGCACTGGGCAACGAGGTCGGTACCTCCATCTGCGAGACCGACAAGCTGGATCTGGCAAGAGGTCTGATCGAAAAAGCGCGCGCCAAGGGCGTTTCCTTCCTGCTCCCCGTAGACAACGTGATCGGCAGAGAGTATGACGAAAACACCACCTATATGCGCATTTATTCCGACTCCATTCCGGACGGCTGGATGGGTCTTGACATCGGCGAGAAGACGCAGGAACTGTACGCAAAGACCCTGATCGGTGCCGGCACCATTGTGTGGAACGGCCCGATGGGCGTTTCCGAGTGGAAGCACTTTGCCGCAGGCACCGAAACGGTTGCCCGTGCGGTTGCGGAATCCGGCGCGATCTCCATCATCGGCGGCGGTGACTCCGCGGCGGCTGTGGAGAAACTCGGCTTTGCCGATAAGATGACCCATGTTTCCACCGGCGGCGGCGCGTCTCTCGAATTCCTGGAGGGCAAGGAACTGCCCGGCATTGCCTGCCTGCTGGATAAATAATTACGCCGGATAAGGAGAAAATAATCATGAACGCAAAAAGAAGAACCGTAATCGCCGGTAACTGGAAGATGAACTTCACCCCCGCGGAGGCGACTGCATTTATCAACGAGATCAAACCCATGGTTGCGGGCAAAGATAACTGCGACATCATTTTCTGCGCACCGTACGTGACCATTGCCGCCGCGATGGAGGCAGCCAAAGGCTCCAACATCAAAATCGGCGCCGAGAACGTGCATTTTGCCCCCAAGGGCGCATACACCGGTGAGGTTTCCGCCGAGATGCTGAAAGCCATCGGCGTGGATACCGTGATTATCGGCCACTCGGAGCGCCGCCAGTATTTCGGCGAGACCGATGAGACCGTTAACCTGCGCACCAAAGCAGCGCTTGCCGCCGGCATGCGTGTCATCCTGTGCATGGGCGAAGTGAAGGAACAGCGCGTTTCCGGCATCACCAATGAGGTGTGCGCGATGCAGATCAAATTGGACCTCGCAGGCATTTCCGCAGAGGATATGAAAAACATCATCATCGCCTATGAGCCCGTTTGGGCGATCGGCACCGGTCTTACCG
>URMC01000069.1 GCA_900548735.1 uncultured Eubacteriales bacterium
GCATCGGTCGGTCAGGTGGATATACAGGTTCTGGGCATCGGACAGAACGGGCATATCGGCTTCAATGAGCCCGCAGAAGCGCTTTTCACCAAAACGCATATGACCGCCCTTACCAAAGACACCGTGCGTGCCAATTCCCGCTTTTTCGCCTCTGTGGACGAAGTGCCGAAACACGCAATCACGATGGGCGTGGGCACCATCATGGCGGCAAAACACATCGTATTGCTTGCCAGCGGAGAGGGCAAACGTGCCGCCATTGCCACCTTGCTTGGCGGGATGATTGACACCATCTGCCCTGTGACGCTTCTGCAGCTTCATCCCAATGTGACGCTGATCTGTGACGACTCCGCATGGCCCCGCCGCCGTTCGGCAGAAGCATAATCGGTTTCTCATATACAAACCACACGACCGCAGATGAAACATCTGCGGTCGTGTGCTTTTTCTGAAAGCCTCCCCCCGTCAGGGACGTGTCGCGGCATTGTCGTGACGGAAAGAGCCTGCGCCTTTCTTCAAGTAATTTCATCATATCACAAAGCCCCCGCAGACCCGATTCGGGTCTGCGGGGGCTTGCTTACAAAACCTCAATACCTTTCGGTATACTCGGTATAATGAATGCGGATTGCGCCGTCCGCAACGGTAAACTGTACGGAAGTACCGCGGAAGTACACGCCGTCAAAATCACCCTCGGTGATAGCAATGCCGTCCGTGCGGCGGACAAAAAGCAGATCCTTGTCTGTTTCGACGGTAACGGTAAACTGCACACCGCTCTTGGCGCTTGCCGTAAAGCCGTTGGTTGCGTCTTCGGTGATGGTCAGCACCTTGGAGGTCAGGTATCCGGCAAGCACCTCGCGCTGTTTTGCCGTGTACGGGGAATAATTGCCGTCTTCGGTTTCATACTGGTAAACTTCGGTTCTCGCTTCATTGCGATCGCGGTAAGCGGTTTCTGCCAGCGCGTTGACGGTCACGGAGGTTGCCGGGGTCTTTGCGGCGTAGAATGTGATTTCACTGCCGTCCGTAAAGGTTACGGTGATATACCCGGTTCCTACATAGGCAAGGGTGTAATGATCCTCATAGATGTTGGCAATGGAACCGGCAAACAGGGCACTGTCCGCGTTCTGCTGATACCAAGCGCCTGCCTTGATGTGCAGATGCTTCTTGGCATTTGCCGTCAGAGAGTCAAATGTCAATTCGTTTCCAAGGCTGCTCAGATAGAATTCCGGCACGATCAGCGTCCCGCGGGAGAGGGTCACGCCGGGGATATTTGCCAGTGCTTCATACTCCGCAAGGTTGACCTCGGTAAGGAAGCGAATGCCGTTAGAGTTGGTGATCAGGCGGATGGTATTGCCCGCCGAGGACATATGAAGGTATTTCGGCGTCAGCGTGCCGCTCTCACCCGCCGCAACGGTCAGTTTGCCGCCTACGGGGAGAAGCACTTCCTTGCCACCCACCGTGCCGCTCCAGCCGATCAGCGCGTCGGTTGTTTCGATATAGGGTGCCGGAATGGTGATCTCGCCGGCTTCCGCCGTGTTCTTGACCTGCACAGGCTTGCCGTTTTCGGAGAACACAATCCCGCCGCCTGCGTTCTGCATCGCGGTATACCCGGTCATAAATTCGGCAAGACGCTGTTCAAAGAAGGGGAGAATAAAGTTCATCCCTTTGATGTTCATATGGCTGCCGTCCGCCGGGGTCTGCGCATAAGCACGGCGGAAAGACGCATCCTGAATGAACACCGGCACGGTACCGGTGTTGTTGGTGTCCAGCATGACTACGCGGTCATTGCCAAGGGAGGCAACATAGTTGCGGAACGCCGCAGCATAGTCGTTGCTGGTGTGCCCGGCAGAGTTTGCGTTGTTGTAGCTGGGGTATCTCTCCAACTGCCATGGGTTCAGGCACACGATCAGGGCATTGGGGAATTTCTGCAACAGCCCTTTCATCACCGTGTCGATTGCGCCGTAAAAGGTTTTGGTGGTGGTATCGCCAAGCTCGCCGATGGGCGTTTTTTGGTTGTAGTCGTTCCGCCCGCCCTCAAAAAGCACCAGCGCGGTGTTCTCGGAGCCCTGCATTTTGTTCCAACGATTGACCATGGGGTTGTATTTGTTGTCCCCGGAGGAGTCGGAAATGGCACTGCCGTTGATGCCCTGATTGTAGAACGTCATCCCGTAAAGGTCGGCAAACAGTTTCGGCCAGACAAAGTTTTTGTCAATCCCGTTTCCGGCAAAGTAGCTGTCGCCGATGATGGTCATTTCTTTGCCCGCAAACAGGGAAGAATAGGTACCGAGTGTAGAGGTCAGCACCGGCAGGAAGTAGTTGCCCGCCGTGCCCGTATATTTGCTGTTGGTGCAAAGCCGCAGAATTTCATTGTCACGGGTGGTGGTATAGGTGTAATGTCTGGTAGAGCCGAATGTGGTATAGCTTGCTTTGGCAGGCATCAGAGCGCTGACGCCGGTATAGGTGTCACCGTTTTTATCATAGGTGGAAAAGACGGCGATATTGGCACTGACATTGCTCTTGGCAGGGATGCTGATGGTGGTGCCTGCTTTCGGCACGGTGAAATAATCGGTATAGGTGTAATCAGCGTTTGGGTTTGTGCTGTAAAGCCCGTTGCCCCAGCCTGCATTGGGGTTGCCCATAATATAAGAGCCTGCATTCCATTTGACCAGATTTGCCGAGGAAATTACGTAAACCGCAGGGGCGATAAAGGAGGTGGAGACCTTGTTTATCGTGCCGTAGTTCGCACTGTCCGAGCGCATGGAAATGCGGATATATTCCACATCTTTGGTGGTGTAATAGTAATAAGTGCGGGAGCCATCCGGGTTCACGACATAGCAGGAGGTATTGTTTCCGGCAAGGTTGGTGCCGGTGGTGTCCACGTTGATTAAGGAATTGTCCTCAGAGGCAAAAGAGGAGAACACATAAGCGCTGCCGCTGGCAAACTCATTTCCGGTGCCGCCGATGTCCGTAAACATCAAAAGACTGCCCTTGCCCCAGACGGGGATTATATCGGTGTACTTATAACCACCGGCGCCTTTGTTGAGCTTATTGGTGGAGCCGGTGTTGGCAGAGGAGCCGACATAGCCCGCATTCCACGTGACCGTGCGCGCGGAAAGAACAAGCGCCGGGTCGTAATAAGCCCGTGCCAGTGTGGCGTCCCCTCCGCCGTTTTCCGTCAGCGTGACAGTGGGGAAAGTGCTCGGCAACGCATTGGACGCCGCACCGGAGAAGTAAGAGATGCGCACATATTCGTTGTCATAGCTGGAAGTGTAGAAGTACTCATAGGTGTCACCGTCCACGGTCTGCCAGGCAGTGTTTTTCCCCTGATCATTGCCGGGGCAACCGTAACCGAACAGGAAAGAATTGTCGTGATTGCGCTCCCAAACGGAAAACACATAGGCATTCAGAGAAGCAAATTTGGTGATTGCGCCACCTTTGGTGACCTTGAAAGAAATCTTTGTTCCGGCTTTCTTCAAAAGAATCGGCGCGGAGTAGGTGTAGCCGGAGCCGCCGACCGCAATGGTGTCACGGATGTTGACCGTCCCGTGCGAGGAGGATGCGATGTAACCGGGGAACCAAACGATGTTTTCCAGCACCCCGTCGGCGTTTGTTTCGGAATTGCCCACATACACCGTGGGGCAAACCGTGCTGCCGGGCGTGCCGTAGCAGCCAAGGCGGATGTGCTCGTTGTCCTTTTGCGTGGTGTAGGTGTAGGTTACGATTTCCGTGGTGCTGTTGTATACGGCAATGCCGCTTGTTTTTGGGCCCACGCCGGCAATATTTGTACCGTCCGTGTCAAGCACCCAGGCGCCGTTTACCTGTTTCCAGGAGGAAATAATATAAGCGTTGACCGACATGGATTTTTTTGCCGGATCGCTGAACGAAATGCTGGTGCCCGCGTGCGGGATGGTCAGAATGTCGGAGTAACGGTAGGCGTCCGTGCTTCCTTTGCTGTTGTTGAAAATTTTGTTGGCGTTTCCGTAAGGGTTGACAGAAGAACCGACATAGCCGTAGTTCCATACCACGTTTGTAGCAACGCCGTCGGTAACGGCAATTTCCGTGGCGTCTGTAGCTGCAAAGGCAGGAAACACCGCAAACACGGAAGTCAGCAAAAGCACCGCGGCAAGAAACAGCGTTGCTCTTTTACAGTTTTTTGAAGTTTTCATTTGATTCCTCCTGCGTAAAATATTACATTTTTATTATATCACCCGCGTTTTGTTCTGTCAACCGAAAATGTTTCGCCCAAGTGAACAAAACGTTCAATTTTACAAAATCTGCTATGTTTATTTGTCAAACTCTTGCAAAAAGGCGCAGCCATGGAAAAAAGTAAAAAAGGTCTTGACAAGCGCGCACATTTCTGATATAATACACTCGTTTCGGGGCATTAGCGCAGTTGGGAGCGCACAACACTGGCAGTGTTGGGGTCAGGGGTTCGAATCCCCTATGCTCCACCAGCGGCATGTTGCCGCTCCCGATCATCAGGGGCGTACAGTGATATGCCAAACTCCATACCGCGACGGTGAGGTTCGGATTTGGACCCGAATACTTTGCCAAGTCGGAAAAATCCCGGAAATGCAGATGTTATCTGCATTTCCGGGATTTTTTATTGTGGTATTGCGAGGGCAAAATCAAAATTCGGATTTGAAAAAATCTTTTCAAAAAAACAACCGCCAATAGCGGTTGCTTTTTTTGCGAAGTTGCGAAAGAATTCGGCAGAAATTGAATTGCGCATGCAATAAATGACAAAAAACGATTGTTATTTTAGAATTTTTAGAAAAAAATATGGAAAAATAAAAGTAAGAAATGGAAATTTGGCAAATTCAGAAAAATGTACAGGTTTTGTAATCTGCGCCCGAAAAATGTTTTTTTACACCCCCTTGCAAAAAAAAGAAAAATGTTGTACAATATACGTCAATATTCCGGCGGTGCCGGGTTCAAGAGGAGGAAGTATATGGCAACCTATTATCAAGAAGCGTCGCATACGTTCAACGAGTATCTGCTGGTTCCCGGTTATTCGTCCGCGGAGTGCATCCCTGCAAACGTGTCTCTGAAAACCCCGTTGGTGCGTTTTAAAAAGGGAGAAGAGCCTGCAATTTCGCTGAATATCCCGCTGGTTTCCGCTATCATGCAGTCGGTCTCCGGTGACAGATTGGCGGTGGCTCTCGCGCAGGAGGGCGGCGTCTCCTTTATTTACGGCTCGCAGTCCATTGAAAGCGAGGCGGCGATGGTTGCCAAAGTCAAGGGTTTCAAAGCCGGATTTGTGCGCAGTGACTCCAATCTCCGCCCGGATCAGACGCTTGCCGACGTCCTTGCCCTGAAAGCGGCAACCGGTCACTCTACCGTGGCGGTCACGGAGGACGGCACTCCGGAGGGGAAGCTGGTCGGCATTGTGACCGGCAGAGATTACCGTGTCAGCCGAATGGCGCCGGAGGATCCGGTTTCCTCTTTTATGACCCCGCTGGAAAAACTGGTCACCGCGCCGGAGGGCACCACGCTGAAAGAGGCGAACGACATTATTTGGGATCATAAACTCAATTCCTTGCCCATTGTTTCGGCGGACGGAAAACTGCGTTATTTCGTGTTCCGCAAGGACTATGATCAGCACAAGAAAAACCCGATGGAACTGCTGGATTCCAATAAGCGCTACGTGGTTGGCGCCGGGATCAATACCCGCGACTATGCGGAGCGGGTGCCCGCGCTGGTGGAGGCGGGTGCGGATGTGCTTTGCATTGACTCTTCGGAGGGGTTTTCCGAGTGGCAGAAGCGTACCATTTCTTATATCCGCGAAAAATACGGCGACAAAGTGCGCGTGGGTGCCGGGAATGTGGTGGACGCAGACGGTTTCCGCTTCCTCGCCGATTGCGGCGCGGACTTTATTAAAGTAGGCATCGGCGGCGGCTCCATTTGTATCACCCGTGAGACCAAAGGCATCGGCAGAGGACAGGCAACCGCACTGATCGACGTGTGCCGTGCAAGAGACGAATACTATAAAGAAACCGGTATTTACGTGCCTGTCTGCTCTGACGGTGGCATCGTGCATGATCACCACATCACGCTGGCGCTGGCAATGGGCGCGGATTTCATCATGCTGGGCAGATATTTTGCAAGATTTGACGAAAGCCCCACGGCGAAAGTCAATGTCAACGGTACGCTGATGAAAGAGTACTGGGGGGAGGGGAGCAACCGCGCCCGCAACTGGCAGCGGTATGACCTTGGCGGCAGCGCCAAACTTTCGTTTGAGGAGGGCGTAGATTCCTTTGTGCCTTATGCCGGCAAGCTGTCGGACAATGTGCAGCAGTCGCTCGCCAAGGTGCGCTCCACCATGTGCAACTGTGGCGCGCTGACCATTCCGGAATTGCAGCAAAAAGCCAAGCTGACGCTGGTTTCCTCTGTCAGTATCGTGGAGGGCGGCGCGCATGACGTGCTGTTGCGCTCCACCAGCAAGCAGGTCTGACCACAATATTTAGTATAAAGAATGAAAAGGGAGACTACTGATTGTGTCAGTCTCCCTTTTTTACCCGCTTTGTCAATTATTGACGAAAGCGCTGAAAAAAAGCGAAGATTATTGTTACTTTTGTGAATTGAAAAAAGTGATGGAATCGTGTACAATTAAGACAACGTTTTGATTTTGCGGTGAATGAATCGCGGAAAGGGGCGCTATGGAACTTCTGGAACAGAAGATCCTGAAGGACGGTCGGGTTTTCCCCGGTGAAGTCCTGAAGGTTGACAACTTCCTCAATCATCAGATAGATGTGGACTTCCTGTGTGAAGTCGGCAAAGAGTTTCATCGCCTGTACTGCAACCAGAATATCACCAAAATCTTAACGATTGAAGCCTCCGGGATCGGTGTAGCCTGTCTTACCGCACAGTACTTCCATGTACCGGTGCTTTTTGCGAAAAAGTCCAAGTCCAGCAATATGGCGGCAAACGCCTATGTCTCGTCGGTTGAGTCTTATACCCACGGGCAGACGTATGATGTGCTGGTATCAAAAGAATATCTGAAGCCGGAGGATCGCGTGCTGATTATCGACGATTTCCTGGCAAAAGGGAGCGCCCTTCGCGCCCTGCTCGACCTCGTGTCGCAGGCTGGCGCCACGGCTGTAGGCTGTGGGATTGTGATTGAAAAGGCATACCAGAACGGCGGCGCACAACTGCGCGCAGACGGTATACGTGTAGAATCTCTTGCGAAGATCGCTTCTATGAGTGTAGAAGACGGAATCAAATTTTGCTGAAAATAGCAGGTCTGATTACGTCTTTTTACATTTTTATACGGTTTACCGGCTCTTTGAGCCTGTGAATAAAAAAATCAAGGAGGACATTTCAAAATGTTCAAGAAAATCCTGGCAGTTGCTCTGGCAGTCCTGATGTGCGCGACGATGGTCGTGGCATTCGCTTCCTGCAAGAAAGACGACGAAACCGAGAAAAAGGGCATGGGCGCCGATCTTCTTCCGAGAAACGCCGTGACCAAATCCGCGGATGTGACCATTCCCAATGACTTCAAAATCGGTTTGATCGCCCTGCACGACGAAAACTCCACCTACGACAAAAACTTCATTGATGCGTTCAAATCCGTTGTGACGGCTCTTGGCATCCCCAGCGACCGTTACTTCATCGTGACCGGTATCGGCGAGGATGACTCCTGCGAGGCTGCCGCCCGTGACCTTGCCGGCAATAAGGGTTGCAACATTGTGTTCGCAGACAGCTTTGGCCATGAGCAGTTCCTGAAGAAGGTTGCTCCTGACTTCCCGAATGTGCAGTTCTGCCATGCTACCGGTACTTCCGCAAAGGTTGGCGGTCTTGACAACATCCACAACGCTTTCGCTTCCATCTATGAGGGCAGATACCTTGCAGGCATTGCCGCAGGCATGAAGCTCAACGAGATGATCAACAGCGGCAAAATCAAAGCCGAAGAGGCTGTGATCGGCTACGTCGGCGCATTCACCTACGCCGAAGTGGTTTCCGGTATGACTTCTTTCTACCTTGGCGCAAGATCCGTTTGCCCCTCCGCTACCATGAAAGTCCGTTACACCGGTTCCTGGTATGACCAGGGCAAAGAGCAGGAGGCTGCTACCGCTCTGATCAAGAACGACAAATGCGTTCTGATCAGCCAGCATGCTGACTCCCTCGGCGCTCCTACTGCTTGCGAGCAGGCGGGCGTTCCCAACGTTTCCTACAACGGCAGCACCTATACCGCCGGCGAGAACACCTTCATGGTTTCCTCTGCCATCAACTGGGCTCCTTACTTCAAGTACATTATCGAGACCTTCTGCAAGGGCGAGAAGATCGCTGCTGACTGGTGCGGCGACATCGCTACCAACTCCGTGGTGCTGACCGGTCTGAACCTTGACGTGGTTGCCGAGGGCACCGAGGCGAAGATTAAAGAAGCAATCGCCGCTTTCAAGGCAGGCACCCTGCATGTGTTTGATACCTCCAAATTCACCGTTGGCGGCAAGACTCTGACCGAGTACCTGGCTGACGTTGACGGCGACTTCAAGGGCGAGACCAACGTGATTCACGATGGTTACTTTGATGAGTCCAACGCTGTGGACTTCCGTTCCGCTCCTTACTTCGACATCATCATTGACGGTATCACCAACCTGAACACCAACTACGGTAACTGATTCCGATCCCGGGAAAGCGTTCTTTCCCACAGCCTTGGAAGCGCCGGCTTTTCGGTGCTTCCAAGGCTACCTCTTTTTCATTACACGGAGGTTTTTATGCCGGATAGCATTGCATTGCAGTTAAAAAACATTTCCAAAAGTTTTGGTAGCGTCAAGGCGAACCAAAATGTGGACCTTGACGTTTATCATGGCGAGATTCTTGCAATTCTCGGAGAAAACGGGAGCGGCAAGACGACTTTAATGAATATGATTGCCGGGATTTACTACCCGGATGAGGGGCAGATCTTTGTGAACGGAGAGGAAGCGACCATCCGCTCTCCCAAAGACGCGTTCCGCTATAAAATCGGCATGATTCATCAGCACTTCAAACTGGTGGACGTGTTTACCGCCGCCGAAAACATCGTGCTCGGAATGGAGGACGGCGCCCGCTTTGATCTTGCCGAAACCGAGAAAAAAGTAGGGGAAATTACCGAGAAATACGGATTTGAAATGGATCCGCGGAAAAAGATTTATAATATGGCGGTCTCCGAAAAGCAGACCGTTGAAATTCTGAAAGTCCTTTACCGCGGTGCAGATATACTGATTCTGGACGAGCCGACGGCAGTGTTGACCCCGCAGGAGATCGACAAACTGTTTGCCGTGCTTCGCCGGATGCGGGCGGACGGAAAGTCCATTATCATCATCACGCATAAATTGCATGAGGTGATGGCAATTTCCGACCGCGTGGCGGTACTTCGTAAAGGCGAGCATATTGCCACCGTGAAAACCGCCGAAACCACCGAGGCGGAGCTGACCGAAATGATGGTCGGCAAAAAGGTTGAATTGAACATCGAGCGGCCCGAACCGGTCAATCCGCATCTCCGTCTGAGCGTTCACAACCTCAGTGTGACCAATGCCGAAGGCGTGCGTGTGCTGGATAATATCTCCTTCGAGGCGTTCAGCGGCGAAATTCTGGGCATTGCCGGTATCTCCGGCTGCGGACAGAAGGAGCTGCTGGAAGCCATTGCGGGACTTCAGAAAACCGAAAGCGGCACCATCAACT
>URMC01000070.1 GCA_900548735.1 uncultured Eubacteriales bacterium
CACCCGCTCCAAAGCACTGTCGTCAATGGGCGTGCCGGAGAACTGCTCGCTGGAGCGTTTGGCCTGCGCCACCAGCATGGAAAGCCCGCTGGCATGGGGGATCCCCAGCTCCTCCGCCTGTAGGATCAGCGCTGTCCGGGCGGGGTTGTATACAATGTCCAGCACGCCCTGACAGCAGGGGAACTGCTTCAGATCCACCGCCGCGGAGCCGTTGTGGGGATACATCCCCACCGGCGTGGTATTGATGAGAATTTCCGCGTCAGCGTGGTCGCGCGCCGCCGCTACATAGGAAATTGCCCCCTCCTTTGCCGTGCGGGAAACCCGCAAAACCTCCCCCGCGCCAAGGCTTTTTGCCACCGCCACCGCCGTGCGGGAGGTGCCGCCGGTGCCGAGAACCAGCACCTTTTTCTGAAACACGCAGATGCCTGCCCGCTCAATGAGCGCGCGCATCCCTTCAAAATCGGTATTATAGCCATACAGCTTTCCGCCGCGGTTGACAATCGTGTTTACCGCGCCGATTGCCGCCGCCTCCGGCGAGAGATCCGTAAGATACGGAATCACGCTTTGCTTGTACGGGATCGTGACATTGATCCCCTCAAACGCCGGCGGCACAAAAAATGCGTTCAATTCGTTTGGCGCCAGTTCTTTCAATTCATAAGGATACCCGCCGATTTTCGCGTGAATCTCCGCAGAATAGCTGTGCGCCAGCCGCCCGCCGATCAACCCGTATTTCATCGGTCAAAATCCTCCGTTTCTCAACACGTCCGTGCCGTAACGCCCGATTAACAGGTCGGAAAGCACCAGCGCCGTCACGCTGTCAATCACCGGGCACACCCGCCGCACAATCGCCGGGTCGTGCCTGCCTTTGACAGCAAGAGTGATATTTTCGCCCTTGTTCAAATCCACCGTCTCCTGCTCCTTGGCAATCGAGGGCGTTGGGCGCACCGCACAGCGAAACAGAATCGGCATCCCGTTGCTGACCCCGCCGTTGACCCCGCCGGAACGGTTGGTGGCACTGACCACGCGCCCGTTCTCCATCCGAAATGCGTCATTGCAGGAGGAGCCGCGCCCTCCGGCAAAGCCGAACCCAAGCCCGAACTCCACGCCTTTTACCCCGCCGATGGCAAACATCGCGTGGGCAATAACCCCCTCTACGGTGTCGAAAAACGGCTCTCCGACCCCTGCGGGGAAGCCGGTGACCGCCGTTTCGGTGCACCCGCCCACGCTGTCGAGTTCCGCTTTTGCCGCAAGGATTGCTTCTGTCATTTTCTCACCCCGTTCGGGGGCTAAAACCGGGAAATCGCACCCGGAAAGCCGGGCAATTTCCCCGCCGGGGTCTTTGGAAAACGGAACGTCCTCCACCCCGCCGCAGGAAAGAATATGCGTGCCTATCGAAACGCCCAGCCGCCTGAGCGCGGGCAGGAGAATCCCCCCCGCCGCCACCAGCGCCGCCGTCACTCTGCCGGAAAAATGTCCCCCGCCGCGATAGTCTTCAAACCCGTGATATTTGCACCGCGCCGTGTAATCCGCGTGGGAGGGGCGCGCCACGCCGGGGGTGTAATCCCCGCTTTTCGTGTCCGTGTTCGGGATAAGAATACACAACGGTGTACCGGTGGTCTTGCCCTCAAGTACCCCGCTGACAATCCGGTAGTCGTCCGGCTCTTTTCTTGCGGTGTCCAGTGCCGAGTGCGGGCGACGGCGGGCAAGCATCGCGCGGATCTCCCCGTCATCCACCGGCAACCCCGGCGTCAACCCGTCCAACACCGCGCCCACCGCCGCGCCGTGGCTCTCGCCGAACAACGTGAGCGTCAGGGCGTTTCCGAACGTGTTTTTCATACCGTCTCCCCCGCTTTTCTCAAAATTTCTTCCGGGCGGTGCGCGGCAAACGCATACTGCCCGATCTCGTCAACCTCCACGGTCACAATTTCTTTTCCCTGTGATTTTTTATCGTGCGTCAGATACGGCAACAGCTCCGCCGCGCCGTACGGCACCTCAACCGGCAACCCGAACCTTGCCAAAAGCGCCCGAAGCCGCTCTTTTGCGGCGCCTCCGGCAAAGGGCGGCATGCCGATTGCCACGCACTCTCCGTGCAGCAACGCGCCGCCCGCCGCGCTTTCCACCGCGTGCCCCAGCGTGTGCCCGAAATTCAGCACCCGCCGCAGTCCCGCCTCTGTGGGGTCCTTTTCCACCACGTCGCGCTTGAGCTCCACCGCGCGGGCGATGATTTCCGGCAGTGCCGCCGGCAACTTTTCCCCGACCGGGGCGTCGTCCGGCGCGCCCGCGCTCCACGGCAGTTGCAGGCGTTCCAGTTTTTCAAACAGCGCCGCGTCACACGTGGCGGCAATTTTCACGATTTCGGCAAGCCCCGCGCGAAACTGGCGGCGGGAAAGCGTGGCAAGCACGCCGGGGTCAATCAGCACGCCACGCGGCTGCCAGAATGCCCCCACCGCGTTTTTGACCCCTTCAAAATCCACCCCGGTCTTCCCTCCGACCGAGGAATCCACCTGTGAGAGCAGGGTCGTGGGGATATTGTAAAAATCCACCCCGCGCAGATACGTGGCGGCGGCAAACCCGGTCAGATCCCCCACCACCCCGCCGCCCACGGCGACCAGCGCGTCCTTTCTCGTCAGCCCTGCGGCAAGCGCCGCAGACAATATCCCCCCATATGTGGTGAGATTTTTGTTTTTCTCGCCCTGCGGAAAACGAAGAATCTCCGCCTCGCGGCACGCCGCCGCCACTGCCGCTGCGGGCGCCTCCGGCACCCCGTCATCGGTCACGATCAGCACGCGCCGGTCAAGATCAAACACCTCCCCCACCCGGGAGAGCGTACCCATCATCACGTCATACGCGGCGTTTTTCAACCGCACCGGAATCTTCTTCATCCCATCCTCCGCGCGTCACCGTACGTTATCGGCGTAATAACTGCCCACCAGCCGCAGTTTGGCACAGATTGCCGACAGCTCATGCAGCATCTCCTGCCCCTCCGCGGTGTTGACATTACCCTCCGCTTCCACGGTGAAATAGTAGTTCCAGCGAAGCCCCTTCATCGGGCGACTGCGCAGACTGCGCAGATTGAACCCGTGCGCGCCGATGATGTTCAGCGCACCGGCAAGCGAGCCGGACTCGTTGCGCACCGTAAACACCAGCAAAAAGTTTTCGTCCTCCCGCTTTCCCGTGCGCTCCGGCGTGTTTTTGCGGCGGGAGAACGCGCCGAAGCGCGTGGTGTTGTCATCCCGGTCGTTAACGGCGGCTTCCAGCACCGACAGCCCGAAAAGCGCCGCACTCTCGGCAGAGGCAAGCGCGGCAAGGCTCCTGTCGTTCTGCTTTTGCACATATTCGGCGGCAAGCGCGGTGTTGGAAAACGCCTGTGTCTCCACGCCCAGCTTTTTCAGATACTCCGCGCATTGCGAAAGCGCCTGCGGGTGGCTGATGACCGTGCGGATCTCTCCCAACTCCACTCCCGGAAGCGCCAGAAGATCATGTGTGATCGGCACATCCAGCACCTCGTTGAGGTAAAGGTTACCCGAAAAAATCAGATCCGTCACATTGCCGACCTCGCCGGCAACGCTGTTTTCCAGCGGGAGCACCGCGGTGTCCGCCTCCCCTGCCTCCACAGCGCGGTACGCCGCCTCAAAGGTCGGATAGGCAAGCGCCCCGGCATCTGGAAACAGCTTTTTTGCCGCCTGCGCCGCAAACGCGCCCTCGGTGCCGCAATACGCCACGCGCATGGCGCGCATCCGCTCGTTCTGATACGCGCGGGAGACCGCCATGGTGTTTTTCAGAAACTCCCGGTAATACGGCTCCAGCGCCGCCACCTCCGGCTGCTCGCAGTTGCGGCGGATGACTTCTTCCTCTCTTGCGCTGTCCAGCACGGGCAACCCGTGCTCTTTTTTGTAATCGGCGACTTTTCCCGCCGCCGCCATCCGGGCAAGAAACAGCTTCTGCATCTCCGCGTCTATCCGGTTGATCTCATTTCTTGCATTTTCCAACTTGTCCATCCTGCACCTCTTCATGTGAAAAAATAAGGGGCGGCTCCGGAAAAGGAGCCGCCCCGAAACCCTTTTATACAGGGGTTGCTTCAGGCTTCCTTTTCCGGTTTACTCCACCGGTAAACAAAAAGGCAAAATAAAAAGGGCAGTACGAAAAAGCCCGCACTGCGCCCGTAAAAAACCGACCTGCACCCATGTGGGCAGAAAGAGGACAATGTTTTTTCAGCACATCTGCCATTGCCTCGTCCTCCCTTCGGTTTTTTCTTATTGTACCCCATTTCCCTTCTTTTGTCAAGACCTCCCGCAACATTTTTTGCAGGAAATCATTTTTTATCCTGCTCCATGTGCTCCAGCGCGAACAGAATACACTGGTTGATGAATTCGTTTCGGCTGATGTCAAACTTTGCCGCCTGTGCATCCACCGTGCGCACCGTTTCGCTGGATATGCGAATGGATATAACCTCTTTGTCCTGCTTTTTCGGAACAAACTGACCCATACTCTGCTCACCCCCTTGACAAAATTATATTCAATATGATATTATTTGTATATATTCAAAAAATAATTACAAAATCGAATACAGCAGAAAAAGGAGGTTCCTGGAAGCATGAAGATGAAAGAAAAGTTTTCCCGGTTGTCAAAATACATCCGGGCATTTCCGGCAGAGGTTGCCTGCAGAAACCTGTTTTCGCTCACGGTGCTTTCGTGGGTATTTTTTGTGATACTTGCCGTCTCCCACATTTCCGGCATATTTTGCGGGGAGGGTGGGAGCACGCTTTGGCTTTCCTTTGCCGCCACGGGGGCGGAATTGATGTGTGCGATATTGCTGACGCTGGTAAAAGGCTCCTCTGCTCATGCGACGATATGGATTTTTGCCGGTGGGTATGTTGCGCTTGCCGGGGCAATTCTCCAGTTTGCGGCATTCGGGAACGGGCGCGGATGGCTGTTTGCATTGTTTCTGGTGGCGCTTGCCGGAGTGCTGACCCTGCCTTTAGGAAAGCTTTTGTGGCTGTTTTTGCCGCCGTCATTTGTGTTTCTGTATTTTGCGGTAACGGGGGGCGGCGCGCCGGCGGCGGAATTACCGGTTTCGGCGGTTTTGCTTGCCGGCAGTGTTGCGGCGCTTTCCGCATTTTTCCGCATACAGGAGGGGGAAAAGCGTGAAAAGGCATGCCGCATGGCAAGCACGGACGCACTGACCGGGGTCGGCAACCGGCACGCTTTTGAGGCGGGATTTCGCGCCATGGAGAAGTGCCGGACATTTGCGCTTGCGGTGATGGATCTTGACCATTTCAAGGAGATCAACGACCACGTCGGGCATGTCACGGGGGATGCGGTTCTGGTAGAGTTTTGCCGCTTTACGGAGCAATATTTTGCGGATTGCCAGCCGAAACCGCTTTTTGCCCGCCTCGGAGGGGATGAATTTGCGCTTTTGTTTGCAAGGGTCGGCGATGAAAACGCGCTTATTTATAAAATGGAAGCCTTCTGTGCCGAGATCCGGAAAAGCGCTGCCGGGAGCGGGGCGGTTTCCTGTTCCTGCAGTGTCGGGATGGTTTTTGCCAAAGCGCCTGGGTATGATTGCACCCGCGCGCTTGCCGCCGCGGACAGAGAGCTTTACCGCGCCAAATGTCAGCGTGGCGCAACCGTTTGCACGGCAAGGCTGTAAGACACCTGCGGTGCGGCTGAATGGCTGACGCGGCGCATTGGGTACGCTCACCCAATGCTCGGCATCAGCCGCCGAAAAGTTTTTGGGGGATTTAGAAGGGGGCTTTTTGAAAAAAGCCCCCTTTTGCGCGCGCCTGCGGCGGGGCTTGCAGGCTCTCGCCCTACTTTGGGTGTGTGCGCCCAAAGTAAAGCGAGACCTGTAAACCCTCCGCAGTCCCCCTTCCGGAAAAAGGCAGAAGCTCCCCCTTTTGGGAGCATTTTCTTCTTCATTTTTTATTTTATTCCCCCTCAGATTTCTAAAATCCCTTTACTTTTTGCAAAAAATGTGCTATGATTACGTTTGGCGAATTATATTTTGCATTCCCACCAACAATTAAGGAGGTTTATTACATGGCAATTCAGAGAAAAAAGGTTTCCATGGACGGTAACACCGCGGCGGCGCATGTCTCCTACGCGTTTACCGAAGTGGCAGCCATCTACCCCATCACGCCCTCCAGCCCCATGGCTGAGGTCACCGACACCTGGTCCGCAAATGACAAAAACATTTTCGGTCAGCCGGCGCGTAACATTTTCGGTGACCGTGTCAAGGTCATGGAGATGCAGTCCGAGGCGGGCGCCGCAGGCGCTGTGCACGGCTCGCTGGCAGCCGGCGCGCTGACCACCACCTACACGGCTTCTCAGGGGCTTTTGCTGATGATCCCGAATATGTACAAGATCGCGGGCGAGTTGCTCCCCTGCGTGATTCACGTTTCCGCGCGTTGCGTTGCTTCCCACGCGCTGAACATTTTCGGCGACCACTCTGACGTTTACGCATGTCGCCAGACCGGCTTTGCCATGCTGGCAGAGTCCAACCCGCAGGAGATCATGGACCTCGGCGCGGTGGCACACCTTTCCACCATCAAGGGTCGCGTGCCGTTCATCAACTTCTTTGACGGCTTCCGTACCTCCCACGAGATTCAGAAGATTGAAGCATGGGATTACAAAGACCTGGCTGAAATGGTGGATCAGAACGCCGTTGCGGAGTTCCGTGCGCGTTCCATCAACCCGGAGCACCCGGTGCTGCGCGGCTCCGCCGAGAACGGCGACATCTTCTTCCAGCACCGCGAGGCGTGCAACCCCTACTATGATGCACTGCCTGCCGTTGTGGAAGAATACATGGACAAAGTCAATGCCAAACTGGGCACCGACTATAAACTCTTCAACTACTACGGCGCGCCGGATGCCGACCGCGTGATTATCGCGATGGGTTCCGTTTGCGACGTGGCGGAGGAAGTAATCGACTACATGCTTGCCAGAGGCGAGAAGGTCGGTATCGTGAAGGTACGTCTGTACCGTCCGTTCTGCGCGGACCGTCTTGCCGCGGCTCTGCCGAAGACCGCCAAGAAGATCGCCGTGCTGGACCGCACGAAAGAGCCCGGCGCGCTGGGTGAGCCGCTCTACCTCGACGTGGTGACCGCACTCTCCCGTGAGGGCGTGAAGGCGACCGTTGTCGGCGGCAGATACGGCCTTGGCTCCAAGGACACCACCCCTGCCTCCATCTTTGCGGTTTACGAAAACCTCAAGAAGAGAGCGCCGAAGAACGACTTCACCATCGGTATTGTGGACGATGTGACCGGGCACTCCCTGCCTGAGAAAGCCGCCCCCGACACCGCGCCTGCCGGCACCATTGCCTGCAAGTTCTGGGGTCTTGGCGGTGACGGTACCGTCGGTGCCAACAAAAACTCCATCAAAATCATCGGCGACCACACCGACAAGTATGTTCAGGCATACTTCCAGTACGACTCGAAGAAGACCGGCGGCGTGACCATTTCTCACCTGCGTTTCGGCGACCAGCCGATCAAGGCGCCCTACTACATCACCAAGGCAAACTTTGTTGCCTGCCACAACGTGGCGTACATCCTCAAGGGCTACAAGATCGTGCAGGACGTAAAACCCGGCGGCACGTTCCTGCTGGACTGCCAGTGGACGGCAGAGGAGCTGGACAAGCACCTGCCGAAGTCGGTCAAATCCTATATTGCAAACAACAACATCAACTTCTACATCATCAACGCCACGCAGATTGCGGCAAAGGAAGTCGGCAACCCGAAGGTGAAAAACACCGTGCTTCAGTCCGCATTCTTTGCTCTGGCGAAGATCATGCCCACCGAGGACGCCATCAACTATATGAAGTATATGGCAACCAAGTCCTACTCCAAGTTCGGTGAGGACGTGGTGGCGCAGAACCACAAGGCAATCGAGATGGGCGCAGGGGCGCTTGTCAAGATTGAGGTTCCGGAAAGCTGGAAGCACGCCGGCAAGGACAAGGCAGACAAGCCTGTTACCTCCGACCGCGCGGGTCTTGCAGAGTATGTCAACACCATCGTGACCCCTGTGGGCAAGATGGACGGCGACAGCCTGCCGGTTTCCGCCTTCTCCAAGTATGTGGACGGCACCCTGCCCCAGGGCGCAGCGGCGTTTGAGAAACGCGGCGTGGCGGTCAATGTTCCGGTCTGGAACGCAGACAAGTGCCTGCAGTGCAACAACTGCTCTTTCGTCTGCCCGCACGCAACCATCCGTCCGTTTGCCATGACCGCTGAGGAAGCGAAGAAAGCGCCGAAATCGACGAAGTTCGCCCCGAAACCGGTCATGAAAACCGACTACAAGTTTACCATCGCCATCTCCCCGCTTGACTGCATGGGCTGCACCCTTTGCGTAAAGGCGTGCCCCGTGAACCAGGGCGTGGACAAGAAGGCTGCCGCCGCCGGCGTGAAGCCGAACAAGGCGGATTACGCCATCTATATGACCAGCCAGGAGAGCCAGGCTGACCAGCAGGCGGCATTTGACTATGCCGTGGCAAACGTCACCGAGAAACCCGAGCTGATCAACGCCACCGTCAAGGGCAGCCAGTTCAAGCAGCCCCTGTTGGAGTTCTCCGGCTCCTGCGCAGGCTGTGCCGAGACCTCCTATGCAAGACTGATCACCCAGTTGTTCGGTGAGAGAATGTACATCTCCAACGCGACCGGCTGTTCCTCCATCTGGGGCGGCTCCGCTCCCGCAACGCCTTACACGGTCAACAAAGAGACCGGCAAGGGTCCGGCTTGGGCAAACTCCCTGTTTGAGGACAATGCAGAGCACGGTCTCGGCCTCGCTCTGGGTCAGAAAGCCATCCGCGCAAGACTCATCGGCAAGATTGAGGAGATGATGGCTTCCGACAAGGCAAGCGACGCATTCAAGACCGCGGCACAGAACTTCCTTGACACGAAGGACGACGGCAAGACCAACGGCGCCGCAACCGACGCGCTGGTGGCAGAGCTGGAAAAAGCGGCTGCCGAGGGTTGCCCCGTGGCAAAAGAAGTGCTTGGCGAGAAAGATTACCTGGCGAAGAAGTCCGTCTGGATCTTCGGCGGTGACGGCTGGGCATACGACATCGGCTTTGGCGGGCTTGACCACGTGCTGGCTTCCGGTGAGGATGTCAACGTGATGGTCTTTGATACCGAGGTGTACTCCAACACCGGCGGTCAGGCTTCCAAGTCTTCCAACATCGGTCAGGTGGCACAGTTTGCTGCAGCTGGTAAGTCAATCGCAAAGAAGCGTCTGGCTGACATTGCAATGTCCTACGGCTACATTTA
>URMC01000071.1 GCA_900548735.1 uncultured Eubacteriales bacterium
GCCGCAGCGGCGGCCTCCTCGGGATCCTCCTCGGCGGGCTCGCCGGCTGGGTCTTCCTCTGTGGGGTCCTCTGCTCCGGGCTCCTCGGCGGGCTCTTCCTCTTTGGTTTCCTCGGCTACGGGCTCCTCGGCGGGCTCTTCCTTGACTTCTTCGACGGGAGTCTCTTTTACAGGCTCTTCCTTCGGTTCTTCAACCGGTTTTTCCTTCGGTTCTTCCTTGGCAGGGGCGTTTTTCTTTGCTTTTGCCGCGGCTTCCTGCTTTTTTTGCTTGGAGCCGGTGATCAGCATGGTCAGCAGGCAGATCACAATGACCGCGCCTGCGGCAATCAGGAATCCGGTCTGACGGGTGGTGAAGAAAACCAGCGGCAGGAAGGGGAGGAAGGAGTAGGTCTTCATTCTCTTCTTGAAGCGAACGGTTTTGACAATGGTAATCACCAACAGAAGTGCGGCACCGCCGAACAGAATGCCGATGACTGCCCAGACCCAGTAACTGATCTTTTCAAAAACCAACGCGTTGTCCTGATACTTGGTAGTGAAGTGGGTAGAGTCATATTCCAGTACGGTAAATTTCCCTTCATTGGCGTTTGACACAATGATGGAGCCGTTCTGATAATGGAATCCGCAACCGACGCGGATCGTTGCCCCTTGGTAAGCAACCGCTTTTTCCGCGCCGTTGTTCCCGTAAAGCGTATTGGCATAGCCAAGGTAGATATCGGCATTGCCGCTGCCTTTGATGACAGGCGTGCCGGAAAGATAGATTTTACCGGTCCCGTTATTGCGGATGGCAACAGAATTGATGGAGATGATACTGCCGGAGTCAATATTCAGGTTGCCGCCCTGCGCAACGATCGCGATGGTGGCGGGGGCAAGGATTTTGCCTTTGCCGGTGATCTTCAGTGTGCCGAAGGAGACCGTCAGAGGCTCGGAAACAGTCAGAACATATTTGTCAAGATTCAGTGTGTAATTGCCGCCGATATCCAGGGCACCCGTGCGGATGTTGGCAAGCAGAGTCAATACGGCGTCGGTGCTCTGACGGGCAAAGCGTACTGCGTCGGAGAGGTTGGCAAATACGCTGTCTTCGTTCTTTGCCGTTACCTTGACTACGGGTCTTGTCGCGGAAAGCGCGGGCTTTTCGTTTACATCCGTCCATGCAAAGCATTTGGCGCTGTCGGGCGAGTCGGTCAGGGTATATGCATTGAGCGTGCGTGCGGTTTCCGCGGCGTTTTGCGATTCCAGCCACTCGGTCACCTCGCCGGTTACCCCGGTATTCATGTCGGTGGTGGTAGCGGTATTACGGTAAAAATAACAACCCGTTGCCACAACGGTATCGGCGCTGTCACCTACAAAGGTGCCTGCCGTGCCTGTAGCGGAAATACGCCCGCCCATCAGGCAGTTATAAAACGCGGTATTGCTGCAACTGCCGAACAGCCCGCCGGCAGCATTGCTCGCGGAAACGGTTGCGAAGGATGCGCAGTTGACAACCTGCTGCGGGGAGCCGATGGCGCTTCCCACAAGCCCGCCGACTGCGGTTTCGCCGGTGACCTTGCCGTTTACGGAGATATTGTACATCCGGACATAACCAAGGACACAGCCGATCACGCCACCCACATTTTCTTTACCGGAAATGGCGGCATTGACCAGCGTAAACCCGTGAATCGTGGCGCCTCTCACATAGCCGAACAAGCCTGCCGCGTTGTTTTTCTCCTCCACGAAAAGGTTGGAGATCGTATGACCGGCACCGTTGAAAATGCCGCGGAAGGGCGTTTCGGGCTTATTACCGATGGGCGTGAGCAACGGCAGGGGTGAGCTGGGGTCATACTGATCACCCAGAACAATGTCACCCGTCAGCTGAAAATAAATGCCGATGGTCGGTTTGCCCGCGTTGACATAGGAAGCCAACAGGCGTAGCTCGTTTGCGTTGCTGACGGTAACACTGTCGCCGGAGTTCAATGCGACGGTGTATTTCCCGTCATCATACACGGCTGTCATTGTGTAGGTTTTGCCCTCGGTTTTGTCGGTGGCGGCGGATGCCGTTACGCCGAATACTGCCGCGAGGGACAGTACCATACACAGCGTCAGGGTGAGTGCGAGAAGCTTTTTCATCAAAATAGTCCTCCCATAAAAAATTGAGTGTCGACTGCCGCAATTCCGTAGCCGCAGAGCCGGCTATGAATTTGCGTTACCTTATTATAGCATATAAATATTTTTTTTGCACATGATTTTTGTTGATTTTGAAAAATAATGCCAAATTTAATATTTTATTTACATTTTTATTTTAAAAAACGAAGGATGAACTACTCCGAACAACTCATTTTGTTGTATTTTTGAAAGAATGCAATATTTTTGAAGGGAGAATTTTCCGAAATCCGGATTAGCCGCATGACGTGTCGTGTTTTCCGCAAAAAAAGCCCCTCCCGCTCTCTCCTGAAGAAAAGAGCGCCGGGAGGGGTGTGAAAAAGCACAAAACGCGGCACGTTATCGGGTGAATCCGTGCAGAAAACCGTTTTGGTCGGCACTGCAGATGTCGCCGCCGATGACCCGCCCGCGGCAGATCAGCAGATTGGCAAGCACCTCGCCGTCATAGCCTTCATAGTTGGTCACGCGGTAGGTATAGCGTTCCACGGTGCGGGAAGCGTATTTGGAGAGATCCAGCCCCTGCGCGCGTTGCAGTTCGTTATAAGCGGCAAAAACCTTGTCAAACTCAGCGGGTATTGCCACATTTGCGCTTTCCTTGGGCGTTTCTTCCACCTGCCAGCCGAACTGAGCGAGAAACGTGATACGGTCCTCGTTGGAGCGGATTTTCTCATAATTGACGGTTTCGGTATTCTCCGCCGGCACCTCGGTTCCCGCAGCGGCAACCGGCTGTAACTCCGGCACCAGTGCAATCAGGGTAATCAGCGCCGCAAGCGCCACACAGATGATGGCGAAAAAACGGATGGTTCCGGCGCGCATAGAACAGATAAACATAGCGGTTTCCTCCTTCTGACTTTGCCTTTTCCGGCAACTGTTAAAAGATACGTGCGCGCCGCCTGTTTTATGACAGCGCATTTTCTGCAACATCCCCCCACATATGCGCGAAAAGAAGCCTTTTTTTACAAAAAAGCCCGAAAATAATCTGCATTTTCCGGTTGAAATCCGGGCAGGAATATGTTATAATATACCGTGAACGATAATGTGCGGTGAGGGAGGATGCATAATGACCGAGAGAAACGAGATGCAACTGTACGAACAATGGTGCCGCGAGGGCGCGGCAGACGCGGCAACCCGAAAGGAACTGGAGGGGATCCGCGGCAACGCGGCGGAAATCCGCGACCGGTTTTATACCGACCTTGCGTTTGGCACGGCGGGAATGCGCGGGGTGCTGGGCGCCGGAACCAACCGGATGAACCGGTATACCGTGCGCAAAGCGACCGAGGGCTATGCGCGCTTTTTGGAAAAGCACGACCCGAACGCGAGAGAAAAGGGCGTTGTCATCGCCCACGATAATCGGCGTATGAGCCGCGAGTTCTGTATGGAAACGGCGGGCGTGCTGGCAAAACACGGGATCAAGGCGTATATTTTCGGGAGTCTGCGCCCCACGCCGGAGCTTTCCTTTGCGGTGCGTTATCTCGGCACGTCCGGGGGGGTAATGATCACCGCCTCCCACAATCCGCCCGAATACAACGGCTATAAACTGTATGACAGCGAGGGGTGCCAGCTGGTGCCGAAATACACGGACGAACTTTCCGGGATTGTGAACGCCATCGCCGACCCGCTTACGGTGGAAGCGCTGGACGCACAGGCGGCGGGCGATCTGATCGTGATGCCGGACGAGCGCGTGGACGAGGCGTATTACCGCGAGGTGATGAAAATCCGTCTGCACCCGGATGTGGAGAAAAACAACCTCAAAGTCGTGTATTCCCCCCAGCACGGCACGGGAAACGTGCCGGTGCGCGAGGTGCTGAAACGGTGCGGCTATCACGTGGTGCCGGTGGAGGAGCAGTGCTTCCCGGATAAAGATTTTATCAACACCAAGTCCCCGAATCCGGAAGTTGCCGCGGCATACGAAAAAGCGATTGAACTGGCGAAGAAGGTGGATGCCGATATTGCCATCACTACCGACCCCGATTGCGACCGCCTTGGCGTGGTGGTAAAGCGGGACGGCGAATACGTGCTGATGAGCGGCAACCAGTCCGGCGCGGTGCTGTTGGATTATATTCTTTCCGCCAGACAGGCGGCGGGCACGCTGCCGGCAAACGCCGTGATGTGCAACACGGTGGTAACGTCTACCCTCGGCGATCGCGTGTGTGAGAAATACGGCGTGCGGGTGGTTAAAACCCTGACCGGCTTCAAGTTTATCGGCGATAAGATTCACACTTTTGAAACCACGGGCGAGGCGGAGTTTGTCTTCGGCTATGAGGAAAGTTATGGCTGTCTCATTTCGCCGATCGCCAGAGACAAGGACGCCGTGCAGGCATCCCTGATGCTCTGCGAAGCGGCGGCGTATTATAAGGAACAGGGAAGGACGCTTCTTGACGTCCTTGACTCCCTATATGCCGAGCACGGCTACTTCCTTGACGCGCAGACCAGCGTGGTGAAAAAAGGCGAGGACGGCGCGGCGGCGATTGCGGCGCTGTTGGAGAATCTTCGCAAAAACCCGCCGCAGGAGGCGGACGGCGTTGCCGTGACCGCAGTAGAGGATTACCTTGCGCCTGAGATGCAGGCGGCGGGCTTCCCGCCCTCCAATGTGTTGCGGTTTCTGCTTGCCGACGGCAGTTGGGTCGCGGTGCGCCCCAGCGGCACGGAGCCGAAATGCAAGTATTATTATTGTGTAGTCGGCAGCGGGAAAGCCGATGCCGAGAAAAAGCACGCCGCGATGCGTGCGGTGTTTGAAAAATAAACGCCCACTGTGCCGGGTGGGGCACCCCGCCCGGCACGGCAAAGCGCACAAGCGGACCATCATTTTTCCCCCGGTTTGCTAAAATTTGATGAATTTTTGTCAAAGGGCTTGCCAAAACGGGAAAAATGCGGTACAATAGAACAGGTTCCAAAAGTCATTTCAAAAAAACGGAGGATTTTTACAATGTCTGAAAAAAAAGCTGTAAAAGTTGCGATTAACGGTTTCGGCAGAATCGGCCGGCTTGCTTTCCGCCAGATGTTCGGCGCTGAGGGGTATGAGGTGGTTGCCATCAACGATCTGACCAGCCCCAAGATGCTGGCTCACCTGCTGAAGTACGACACTGCACAGGGCTCTTACCTTGGCAGAATCGGTGAGGACAAGCACACCGTAGAGGCTACTGAGGACTCCATCATCGTGGACGGAAAAGAAATCAAGATCTACGCCGAGAAGAACGCGGCTGATTGCCCCTGGGGCAAGATCGGTGTGGACGTTGTGCTGGAGTGCACCGGTTTCTACACCTCCAAGGAGAAATCCATGGCTCACATCCAGGCTGGCGCAAAGAAGGTTGTTATTTCCGCTCCCGCCGGCAAGGACCTCAAGACCATTGTTTACAACGTCAACAACAACACCCTGACCAAGGAAGATCAGATCATTTCCGCTGCTTCCTGCACCACCAACTGCCTGGCTCCCATGGCTAAGGCTCTGAACGACTACGCACCCATTCAGTCCGGCATTATGACCACCGTGCATGCTTACACCGGTGACCAGATGATCCTGGACGGCCCGCAGCGCAAGGGCGACCTTCGCCGTGCACGCGCAGGCGCGCAGAACATCGTTCCGAACTCCACCGGCGCCGCAAAGGCAATCGGTCTGGTTATTCCGGAACTGAACGGCAAGCTGATCGGCTCCGCTCAGCGCGTTCCTACCCCCACCGGCTCCACCACGATCCTGGTTGCCGTTGTGAAGGGCAAGGACATCACCGTGGAAAGCATCAATGCCGCAATGAAGGCTGCTTCCAATGAGTCTTTCGGCTACAACACCGAGGAGATTGTTTCCTCCGATGTGATCGGTATGCGTTACGGCTCTCTGTTTGACGCAACTCAGACCATGGTTGCCAAGATTGATGACGACACCTATCAGGTGCAGGTTGTTGCATGGTATGACAACGAGAACTCCTACACCTCTCAGATGGTTCGTACCATTAAGTACTTCGCTGAGATCTGAGTCTGACAAAAAATCCTCCGCCGCAAGGCGGGGGATTTTTTTCGGAAATAAAAAGAACGCGGCGTTGCCGCGTTCTTTTTATACGTTTTTTGTCGGCGCTTCCATCCCGTGAAAACCCGGCTCCGGCGTTTCGCAGATGCAAAAACCGTCCGCCGTGCCCCTCAATCAGGCCGCGCCGCGGCATCCATCAGACCGGCAGAGCCGCTGAACACCATCGCGCGCCGCGCCGACCTTCCGGTGAATTTTTCAAAAATGTGCGTCTCCCTCTTGACAAAGATTTTTCTTTGTTTTATAATTATATCAATCATTGATATAAAGGAGAGCATATGGCAAACCAGGAACAATACAAGATGCGTCTGGAAAGTCTTTGTGCCGTTTACACCGCCCTGCGGCAGACGCCGCTGCGCACGCGGCGAGAACTTTGCAACACACTCTCTCTCAGCTGGGGCGGCATTTCCGAATTGTGTGCGGCACTGCTCCGGTGCGGCGCGATCACGGAACAAAAGGAGCCTCCGTCGTCCGCCCGCGGGCGCACCCCCGGTGTACTTGCCGTATCGGAGAGCGCCCGGTTTCTCGGCATCGACATCAACCGGATGGGTATCTCGCTGTGCCTCACGGACGGGTACGGCAACGAGATCCGCCGCGTGACGCCCGACGCGCCCATAACCGCTCCGCAGGATTTGACGGAGCGTGCCTGCCGCGCGGCGAAAGCCCTGCTTTCCGACCTGCCCTTGCCGCCGCTCGGCATCGGCGTTGCAATGCAGGGTACGCGCACCGGGAGCGGCGCGTTTTGCGTTTCGTTCGGAGGGGAAACGCAGACGCTGGACCCTGCGGGCGCGCTCCGCGCGGCGTGCGGAATCCCCGTTACGGTGCATCACGACCCTGACTGTATGCTCTATTCGCTTCCTGTGGACAAAACGCAGGAGGGACTGCTGATGGTGCGGCTGGACCGCGGTGTGGGGCTTGCCGTGTGCCGGAAAGGGAATATTCTGACCGACGGTATGTACGAATTGGGCAAAACCGTTTTTCCCGAAAACGGAAATCTGATCGGGCTGGAGGAAATTGTCTGCAATGCCGGGAAGTATGCCGCGGCAGAGCCGCCCGAGAGCCGTTGCACCGGTGGCACACAACCGGATCCTTCGGAAATGAGCTTTACGCGGGCAGGCACTGCGCTTGGTGTCGCATTAGGGAATCTTGCGCAACTGATACCGGTCACCGAGATAGCCCTTTGCGGAGAGCTGGTTCGCGATGCCGATCGGTTTGTGCCGGTGATCGATAGGACACTGCAACAAATTCTCGGGGAAGCCGCCCCGCGCCTTTCGGTACACCGGCTCACCGATGCCGCACTCGGTGCGGCGCGTTTCGCGTGCACTGAGTTTCCGAAATATCTGCACAAGGCAGACGCGGATCCGCTTACGAAAATTCTTTTCTCTTCGGAAAGTGAGGCGCTATAATGGGAGTCGCGCTGGAAAACCGTATCGTTTTTATTCTTGCACAGGCAATCAGCATCCTGGGCCTTTTGTTGAACTGCCTTTCCTTTCAGCAAAAAAAGAAAAAAATGCTGATCCTGTTTCAGTTTTTCGGAGCCATCCTCTTTTCCGTGCATTATTTTCTGATCGGTGCGCCGCTGGGGTTCCTGATGAATGCGGTCGGCACCGTGCGCGGACTGGTCTTTGCCTTCACGCATCCGGGAAAACGCGGAAATCTTTTCCGTATCGGGGTCTTTCTGGCGCTGTTTCTCGCGTCCTACCCCCTTGCCTTTACCCTGTTCGGCACCGAACCGACGGCACGTAATCTGATCGTAGAGGCGCTCCCGGTGGTGGCAATGTGTCTTGCCACCGTCTCTTTCGGGTTGCCCACGGCGGCAGGAGTGCGGCGTATCACGCTGTTTGCCTCTCCCCTCTGGATGACCTACAATATTCTGAATCGCTCTGTTGGCGGTATTCTCAGTGAATTGATCGGTTTTTGCTCGGTCATCATCGGGATCATCCGCTACGACAGGCGGGAAAAGGAGCAAAAATGAAAACACAATCTCTGTGCGGCACTTGGCAACGCCGCGTCGGCAAAGGAACATTTACCCCCGTAACGGTGCCGTTTTCGGCACTTCCGCAGGGGCATACCGAATATGTGCGCGAATTTGATACCGAAGAAACGGGCAGGCATATCTTCCTGCGTTTCGAGGGGATTACTTACCGTGCAAAAGTCACGCTCAACGGGAAAACCCTTGGAGATATGTTACCCTATGTGCCGTATGAATTTGAGGTCACCGATACGGTTTTGCCACGCGGGAATTGTCTGCTGTTGGAGATTGAGGACATTTCTCCGCATTTCGGCCCCACGGAGGGGTGGGAAAATTACAGCGGGATCATCCGTGAGGTATCGCTTCTGTATCGGGATACGGCGTGGATTGAGGATGTATTTTTTCACTGCGAGTTACAAAACTCATACCGTGATGCCACTTATTGCGTAGAACTCACCTGTGTCGGCGATCTCCCCGCCGAGGTCACCCTCTCCTTTGACGGTCGGGAGATTGATCGCTTTGTTGCCGCCGGAAACGGAAAAATCACAAGGCTCCTGCAAAACGTGCGGCTCTGGTCGCCGGAAGATCCGGCGTTATATACCCTGACGGTGCGACTTTCGGGCGAAAACGGCGAATCGGATCGGCGGGAGATGCAGGTCGGGTTCCGGGAATTCGTCTGCCGGGGGCAATCCTTTTTCCTCAACGGAAAGCCTGTTTTTTTGCTGGGGGTCTGCAAGCACGAAATGGTAGGCGAGAGCGGGCACGTACCGAGTGCAGAGGAAACGGAAAGCGACCTGCTCACCATCCGTGCGCTGGGCTGTAATTTCGTGCGGCTTGTACATTATCCGCACCATCCGCGCGTGCTGGAAATGGCGGATCGGCTTGGACTGTTGGTCAGCGAGGAGCCGGGGCTGTGGTGGTCCGACACGGCGGACGGTG
>URMC01000072.1 GCA_900548735.1 uncultured Eubacteriales bacterium
CCTGATACCACACGCCCCCGGGGGGGGGTTTTTTATCATCCGCCCGCTTTTTTTTTGTTTTGGGGGGGTCCGCTCTTTGTTGGGCGCCCCCCCCCCCCCCCCACCGCGAGGTGCCGACCAATGGTCGTCCCTACAACAAGGGTGGGCGTGTGCGCCCAAAGGAACGCGCCAGCCTGAAAGCCCCGCCACAGGCGGCAGGCGGCGCAACGCAAAAAGCAGGCTTGTCAAGCCTGCTTTTTGCGCTGTGCCCGATTCCAGAAGAAATAGAGCAGGATGCCGGAGAATGTTGACAGGCAGTCGGTAATCGGCTGGCAGGCAACAATGCCGTACATCGGGAAAACGGTATTCATCAAAAACATCAGCGGGATGTCGATCAGCCCTTTTCGGATGATGGAAAGGATAAACGCACGCAGCTTTGCCCCTGCCGCCTGGAAAAACGACACCAGCATATAGGTCACCGCCGCAAACGGCACGGCAATGCAGTGAAGCCGCAGGAAACCGGTGCCATAAGTGCACACTGTTTCGTTTCCGCCGGCAAACACCGCCACCAGCCAGGGCGCAAGACCCTCTACCAGCGCCAACACCGTCAGCCCCAGCCCCACACAATAGCACATTGCCATGCGCAGGGTCTTTTTCATTTTCTCCCGGTTTCCGGCACCCCTGTGATAGGCGATCAGCGGCGCCGCACCCTGCGAAAGCCCGGTAATCAGCCCGAAGGGGATCGCGTCGATCTTTTTGGTCACCCCGATGGCGGCTTCCGCCTCCGCCCCGTAGCCGATCATCAGGGAATTGAGCGCCAGGTTGGAAACGGCGGAAAGCATGGTCTGAAGTGCGGAGGGAACGCCGGTAAACAGCACGTCCGCCCCGGTCTCCCTTGCCGCGCGCAACAAACGCGGGGTAAACGAGATTACGGAGGTTTTGCGGATGCGCAGATACAGGATTGCAAAATACAGAGTGGTGGCAAGGTTGGAAAGAAATGTGGCGATTGCCGCCCCACGGATTTCCCATCCAAGACCGAAAGGAAGCACAAAAAACGGATCCAGCAGGATGTTCAGCACCCCACCCAGTGACAGCCCCAGCCCCGCGTGAAAGGAGCGCCCCTCCCCGCGGATCATATTGGCAAGAATCATATTGAACACGGCGGGCAGCGCCCCCAGAACCACCACCCATTTCAGATATGCCGAGGCGGGGGTATTCAGTTCCGCCGTGGAGCCGAGTAAGTGCAAAAACGGAGTCTCAAAGAAACCGACCGCCAAAGAGAGCAAAAAGACAACAAGCCCTCCGTACCAGATGGCAAAACGGGAGGCGTTGCGTGCGCGTTCCGGGTCTTTGGCACCCAGCGCTTTGGAGATGCAGTTTCCGGCGCCGATACCGAACAGGTTGCCGAGCGCGGTCAGCGCCAGCTGGGTGGGGAAAACGATGGAGAGCGCCGCCAGCTGCGTGTGATCCCCGGTCATGCCCACAAAAAAAGTGTCGGCAAGATTATAAACAGTGGTAATCAGCTGGCTGACTATGGTCGGCAATGCCAGCCGGAGCACGGCAGAGCCGATCCGGTCGCTTTCAAAAAGATCGGTATGCTTGTCCTTTTTCATACAGCATTACAAGCGCCGCGTTTGTGAAAAGTTGCCGATGGTTTCGTCCACGGTTTCCACAAAGGCAAAGGTGTCCGGGTATTTTTTCAGAATGTTCTCAAAATCCACCAGCTGGTGCTTGTTGACAATACAGATCATCACGTCCCGCTCCTTGTGCGTATAGCAGCCGTAGCCCGCAATGCGCGTGGCGGAGTGGTGCAGGTGCTCCAGTATGTCCTGCTCGATTTCTTCCGCATGGTTGGTGATGATGATAAATTTACGTGCCTGTTTGTGCCCGCGCAGGATCAGGCTTCCCGTAAAGCTGGAAATAAAGGAGTACAAGAGGCACAGGCAGACGGGCTTGAGATTGTAGATGATCTCTCCGGTCACCGGATCCGGCACTGCATATACGAAATAGCTGGAGGCAGCCACCATGGCGTTGATGACGAAGGTGACCCAGAAGAAGCTGAGCATCGGGCGCACCTGAGATACATAACGGGAGAAGACGTCCGCGCCGCCGGTGGAGCCGTTCATACGGAAGGTGGTCCCATAGCAGAAACCACTGATCAGCCCGGCAATCAGCACAGGGTAGATGGTATCCACCCCGCCGGCATTGTACTGAAACTGTTCCAGCCCCAGCCGCTCAAACAGAAGGTACGAGCCGGAATACGACACGCAGAAGAGCATGGTTTTGCAGGCGAAGTTGCGGTTGACCGCGAAGAACGCAAACACGCAAAGCGGCAGGTTGATGAGAAAATACATGTACCCCACACTGAAGCCGGCTTTGTACTGAATCATGATGGCAACGCCGGTAAGCCCGGAGGGGGCAAAGTGGTTCGGAACGATGAAAAGCACATAGCTCAGCGCAAACAGAATTCCAAGCAGGAAAATATAGACGTACGGTGCTATGGTTTTGCCGAATTTAAGAAGTTTCTTCTGCCCCATATGTAACCCTTTCGATATGCGGCACGAAAGTGCCGCGGCATAGGCGGGTAGCCGGATAGGCTAAATACCCGCAAGTGCCATTATAGCACGCAGAATTCGACAAGTCAACAGGCTAAAAAAATTTACATCTTTTGGCACAAAACGAAAAAAGGAAAAACAAAAAATTTTTGCAAAGTGCTTGCAAAGAAAGATAAAGTGTGCTATAATAACAAAGTCAATGGGCCCGTAGCTCAGTTGGGAGAGCGCCGCGTTCGCAACGCGGAGGTCGAGGGTTCGAATCCCTTC
The DNA here is from genome assembly GCA_900548735.1 of uncultured Eubacteriales bacterium. Classification (GTDB taxonomy): domain Bacteria; phylum Bacillota; class Clostridia; order Oscillospirales; family CAG-272; genus Firm-07. Next base: position 2,802 of record URMC01000072.1, read on the forward strand.
GGGTCCACCAACGGCGTACAGCCGTTCTTTTTATCTGTCAGAGATGTCCTCTACAGTTTCTACCCGTAGCCCAGCTGGATAGAGCGCGAGACTCCGACTCTCGAGGCCGCAGGTTCGAATCCTGTCGGGTAGGCCAACATGGCACCCCCACCCTTGTGGTGGGGGTGCCATGTTGCTTTTGCGACGGGTAAGAGACTTTCGGGGGAAGAACAGGGGCGGGGAAAAGAACGGGGAAGAAACACATGGGGGGGGAGAGAACCGTTTCCCGCCGCCGTTTGTCAGGATAAAATTCCATACAGGCGGGGGCATATGGAATGCCCCCTACGGTTAACAGGGTTCTTTTCCCTATGTTCGCACAAACCAAAAAGCACTTCCCGGAAAAGGGAGCCGGCGCGACAGCGCCTGAGGGATTGTTTGGTTTAGACTTTCCACTTTGCAAACGGGAGGGGAGACCCCTCCCCTACGGAGACAGAAGGTACATATCGTAGGTGGCGGCGGTTGCCGCATAGTGGCAACTCCTGTCCGCCCGCCCTGACGCAAAGTTGCTTTTTCCATTACATCATCAAACTCCCCGCCTCTTGTCGTGCAAACAGAAACGCCACGCCGACATTCCGGCGATGCACTCGTTCATTCTATTGCTCGCCGCAGGCGCGCGCAAGAGGGGGCTTTTTTCAAAAAGCCCCCTCTTGACTCCCGCAAAAACTTTTATACAACTGACGCCGGAATGTTGGGCGTGTGCACTCAAAGCAACGTACCAGCCTATCAGCCGCACCGCAAGGTGCCTTTTTGAAAAAAGCCCCCTTTAAATCCCGCAAAAACTTTTGGGTAACTGATGCCGAGCCTTCGGTGCGCACGCCCAAAGTAGCGCGTCAGCCTATCAGCCCCACCGCAGGTGGTCGCGGGATTCCATCACGTACACGGCACCGCGGCGCACTTCAATCAGGGCGCAGTTACCGGTGATCTCATTACTGATGGCATACTGGTTATTGTCTCTGGTCAGTTTCGCGTTTTTCAGCGGGTATTTGCACCCGTCCAGCGTGACGCCTTTGACAACCGGGTCTACCGCCAGCAGGGAAAAGTAAGTATACGCACTGCGTGCCAGCAAAGTGCCGTCATTGCGCAGGAAACGCACGCGGTTATATCCGTCCGTGATGGTGGCGCGCACGCGGGAATTACTGAGCCACTCCAGAATCGAAAGATTGGCAAGCGTATGATCCAATCGACCCGAAAGCCCGCCGACGATTACAAACTCGGTTGCCCCGCGCGAGAGCGCCAGCGATATGGCGAGCTTGGTGTCGGTGTCGTCCTTCTCCGGCGGCACCTGATAGACCTCCACCCCGTCGGGCAGGTGGTCGGTGCCGAGTGAATCAAAATCCCCGACCAACAGCGTGGGGTGCTCGCCCAGTTCCATGGCGTTGTTCCAGCCGCTGTCGGCGGCAATCACCAGATCATCCCCCTTCGGGTGCTCGGTGATGTTGGATTTGTCAATTTCACCGCCTATGTATAAAAATGCGCGCATTATTTCTTCCCCCAGTCGTGTTTGTCTTTCAGCGCCGCATACATGGAAAGGAAACTGTCATGCCGGCTTTTGGCAATCTTTCCTTCCCTTACGGCGGCAAGCACGGCGCAGCCCTCTTCTTTGGTATGGGTGCATTTGGTGTAGCGGCAGGCGCCGAGATACGGCGCAAACTCCCGCATGGTGCCCGGCAGATCTTTGGCGGTGAAGAAATCAAACCGCACGAAATCCAGCATACTGAACCCCGGTGTGTCGGCAAGAAAGCCGCCCCCGGCGGGGTAGAGCTCCACGCGCCGCGTGGTGTGTCTGCCGCGCGCAATCTTGCGGCTGACCTCCCCCGTTTCGGGCTGAAACTCCGGGAAAAGAGCGTGCAACAGGGTGGATTTTCCGACCCCGGAGGCGCCGGCAAACGCGGCGGTTTTGCCCGGCAGCTCCCGCAGGATGAATTCCCGCAGTGCCGCCACGCCATCCCCGTTTCTGGCACAGAGGCAGAACACCGAAAAGCCCGCACACGTGTAGAGTTTTGCAAGGTTTTCCGCTACGTCGGGGGCGAGATCCGCCTTGCCGATGACGAGCACCGGTTCAATCTTGTTGAACTCCGCAATGGAGATCAGCTTGTCTACGGTTTCGGTCATCGGGGCGGGGTCAGCCGCCGCCACGGTGAGAAACAGCAGGTCAAGGTTTGCCATCTGCGGGCGGATCAGCGCATTTTTGCGGGGCAGAATTCCCGCGATGACCGCGCCGCCGCCGTCCTTGTTTTTTGCCGTATCCTCGGATACGGTGTGAGAAACGGCAGTATCGTCGTACTGCACGCGCACGCGGTCACCGACAAGGGGTTGAGTGCCCTCATGGCGAAAGTTGCCTTTGGCGCGGGCTTCGATACGCCCGCCGGAGGCGGGCGTATTGCCCTGATCCAAAAGCACCTCATACAACCCGCCGAGACCTTTGATCAGCCTTCCGGTTTCCTCGTACTTCATGTTGTTCCTTTCCGAATCAAAATAAAAATGTGAGTATACTGTTCCAGAGTCCCAATGCCCACAGCACCAGCGAAAGGGCAATGAGAAAAAACAAAAACACCAGCACATTGGCAACAAACAGCCGTTGCACGGCGCTTTTTTTTACTTTGGTCTGCCCTGCGGCGGGCGATTTTCCGGCAGTGTTTTTCACGGCAAAGCTCCTTTTCCTTTTGCCGTTATTTTACCCCGTTTGGGGGCTTTTTTTGCAAAACGCGCCGAAAATGCGCTCATCTGTCGGGCGATACCTGTTCTTCGCTTTTTTCGCTTTCCTTTGCCGCGGCGCGGCGCAGTTGCCCGCAGGAGGCATTGATGTCCGAGCCCAGTTTGCGGCGCACGGTGGCGCGGATGCCGTTTTGTTCCAGCACGGCGGCAAACGCGGCAACCGCTTTTGCCCCCGCGCGGTGAAAACCGGTTTCCTCAACTTCATTGACCGGAATGAGATTGACGTGGATGGGCATGGTTTCGCTTCTCGTGCGCAAAGACCGGTTGAGAAGCAGTGCCAGTTTTTTTGCGGCTTCCGTGCTGTCGTTTTTGCCGGCAATCAGGGTGTATTCAAAGGAGATGCGTCGCCCGGTTTTTTCAAAATAGCGGCGGCAGGCGGCAAGCAGGGTTTCCACATTCCAGCGCTTATTGACCGGCATGATGGCGCTTCTCGTTTCGTCATCCGCGGCGTGCAGTGAAATGGAGAGCGTGATGGGCAGACACAATTCCGCAAGGCAGTCGATTTTGTCCACCAAGCCGCAGGTGGAAAGCGAAATGTGGCGGTAACCGATGTTCAGCCCCTGTGGGTGATTGACCAGCCGCAGGAATTTTACCACGTTGTCAAAGTTATCCAGCGGCTCACCGATTCCCATCATCACAATGCCGCCGATGGTTTCGCCGGAGTCCTTGGCGGCGGCGATAACCTGACCCAAAAGCTCGCCCGCGGTCAGGTTGCGCACCTTGCCCCCGATGGTGGAGGCGCAGAAGCGGCAACCCATCGCGCACCCCACCTGGCTGGAAATGCAGATGGTGGTGCCGTGCTCATAGTGCATCAGCACGCTTTCCACGCAGTTGCCGTCCGCCAGGCGAAAAAGGTATTTGATGGTGCCGTCAATGGCGGAAACCAATTTTCTTTCCACCTGCGGGAGAAAATAGGTGGCAGACGTGTTGAGTTTGGCGCGGGTTGCCTTGCCGATATCGGTCATTTCCTCCGGGGATTTGCCCAGCGCCAGCTGGCGGAAAATCTGCCCCGCGCGATAGCGCGGCTCGCCAAGGGAGAGCATCAGTTCTTCCAGTTCCTCCGGCAGGAGCGAGAGCAGTTCTTTTTTTGTATCCTGCTTGTCCGTATGTATCTGATTCATGGTTTCAGCCTTTCCGGGTGAATTTTGCCACAAAGAAACCGTCCGTGCCATCGTGGTCGGGCGTCAGGGTGAGAAAACCGCCGGCGGTGATGCCGCCCACCGCAAAGGGGGTGAGGGTAAAATCCGGGTGGGTTTTCAAAAAAGCCCTTACCTGTTCTTCGTTTTCGGCGGGCAGGAGCGTACAGGTGGAATAAACCAGCACCCCTCCGGGGCGCACCAGCCCCGCGCCCGCGGCGAGAATTTCCCGTTGGGTGGGGAGAAGCCCTGCGGTGTCCGCCGGGTTTTTATAGCGTAAATCCGGCTTTTTGGCAATCACGCCGAAGCCGGAGCAGGGGACGTCACACAGCACGCGGTCAAAGGTGCCGAGCGCTTCTGCCGTGGCGCGCCGGGCATCGCCCGCTTCTGCCGTGATGCAGGAAAGCCCCAGCGCCGCGGCGCCGCGGCGGATGAGGGAAATTTTGTTTTCGTGCAGGTCAAAACTGAATACGTCCCCGGTGTTTTGCATATCCGCCGCAATCCCGAACGATTTGGAGCCGGGCGCGGCGCAAAGATCCGCCACGCGCATCCCGGGGTGTGCGTCCACTGCCGCAACCGCGATCTGGGACGCCTCGTCCTGCACAAAGCAAAATCCTGCTTCCAACAAAGGGGAAAGCGGCGTGTTCGGGGGCAATATGACCCCGGACGGTGCGTGTTTTGCGGGAGTGGCGCCGGGCACCTTTGTCAGAAACTCCGCGACCGAAAGGCGCGTGGTATTGACCCGCACGGTAATCGGGGGCGGCACGGCAAAGGCGGCAAGCAGGCGCTCGGTGCGTTCCTTTCCGTAAACCCCGCAAAGTGTTTCGGCAAGAGCAGGGGAGACGGAATAACGCACGGAAAGATAGGTAAAGAAGTCGTTTGAATCAGGGGACGGCAAGGGCTTGCCGTCCCGGCAGAACTGCCGCAAGAGGGCATTGACAAAGCCCTTGGAGCGCCGCGGCGCCGATTCCACCGCTTCGTTGATGGCGGCATGGTCGGGGATGCGGTCAAAATACAGCAGTTGCGCCAGCGCAAGGCGCAGAATCTGCCGCACGCCGCGCTCAATCGCCGAGGGCGGGAGGGTGGCGCGTGCGTCGATGATTGCGTCCAGCGTGATGCGGTGCTCCAGGACGCTGTAAAACAGCGCGGTGGCAAGGCGTGCATCCGCCGGGGAAAGATCGGATCTTGACAGGGCGGTATCCAGCGCGAGGTTGGAATATTGCCCCGCCGCCTCGGTGCGGTTCAGGCACGCACGCGCGACTTCCCGCGCGTTTGCCGCCATCAGCGGCGGCGGGAGCGGCCTGCCCCCGCAATGACCAGAAGCCGCAAAAGGCTGAGCAGCCCCACGGCAAGTGCCGCCACATAGGTCAGCGCCGCGGCGGTGAGCACACTGCGCGCCCCGCGCAGTTCCTCTTTTGACATGGTGCCGGAGCCGGAAAGACAACGCATGGCGCGCCGGCTGGCGTTAAACTCCACCGGCAGGGTGATCAGCTGGAAAAACACGGTCAGCGAAAAGAGGGCAATGCCCGCAAACATCAGGTAATCCCCCACGTAAGCAAGAGAGGAGAAAATCAGCCCGATGATAAAGATCGGCATGGCAAGCGTAGAGCCGATATTGCACATCGGCACGATGGCAATGCGGAAACGCAGCGGCACGTAGCCTTTGGCATCCTGCAAGGCGTGCCCGGCTTCGTGTGCGGCAACGCCGACCGCCGCCACGTTGTTGCCGTGGTAAACCGCCTCGGAGAGCGACAGCGTTTTGGAGCGGGGGTCATAGTGGTCGGTCAGCTCACCGGGGATGACCTGCACCGGGATATGGGAAAGCCCGTTGCTGTCGAGAATCCGGCGCGCAACCGAGGCGCCGGTCATGCCGTTATAAAGGGGCATGGAAGCGCCCTTGCGGTACGCGGTTTTGACGCGGATCTGCGCCCAAAGGGTAAAGAGAATACCGGGGATGACGATTAAGATCGTCCAATCCCCCCAAAACAGACCGAAAAACATAAGCTTTTTTGGGAAAACCGAATCCGGGTTTTCCCGAACCTCCTTTCAGAGATAATTATGGCAGAGCCGAAAACCGTGAACATACACCCCCCGACATCCCGGCGACGGTTGCCGGAAAGTTTTTGAAGGGGTCCAAAGGAAACTTTTTGAAAAAAGTTTTCTCTGGAAAGGGGGGTCGCCCCCCGCGGGGGGGGCCAAGGGCGCCCCCCCCATGGGGGCGGCGCCGTTTTAAAAAAGCGGGCGCAAACATTTTAAAGGCGGGGGGCGGGGGTTTGTGGGGGTATCGCCGCCGGGGTT
>URMC01000073.1 GCA_900548735.1 uncultured Eubacteriales bacterium
GTATAAACGCATAAATCTTTGTTTATAATCCTACTGAAAGTATAAAATAAATACATATTAAAAGGTGGTATTATATGAATAATGTAGTTTTAGTAGGCAGATTAACTAAAGATCCAGAGTTAAGATATGTAGGTGAAAAGAATAATGCACTAACTAATTTTTCCTTAGCTGTAGATAGAGGATATAAAAACTCACAAGGTGAAAGTAAGGTTGATTTTATTAATATAGAAATTTGGGGAAGGCAAGCTGAAATTTTTTGTAGGATCCATGTACGGGCCGATCCGCCGGATGATGGCAAACAATGAAATCACCGAGCGCCGCGAGGTTGTAGGCGAACGTCGCTTCCGCAATTACTACCACATGGAAGAAGCAGGCAAGGAGTATCTTGCCGCCCTTCAAAAAGAATACCGCGATCTGATCAGCGGTATCCGGTACCTGACACAGGATCAATCCAAATAACCCTTCTTCGCAAAACCAAGAAAGCCCCCCACCCGGCAAAAATCCGCCGGACGGGGGCTTTCTTTGCCATTCCCCGCTTGCCATGCGGGGGTGGGGATTTCCCTCCTTCCGGTGGTTGAAATTTTTGCGCCACGCAAACATTGACAAAAATAAAAATATCAATATTTAGTTTTTGGTATTGACAAGCAACACAAGATATGGTATTATAAGAGAGCTGACGCAAAAAGGAGGAGATCCGTGAAAATTGAAGGTTTTCAGAAACTGACCCTGCTGGATTTCCCCGGGAAAACCGCCGCAACGGTCTTTACCGGCGGGTGCAATTTCCGCTGTCCTTTCTGCCACAACGCCCTGCTGGTTTTACCGGAGGAACAGCCCGCCCCGTTTGAGGAAGAAGAAATTTTCGCGTACCTGCGGCGCCGCCGCGGAGTGCTGGACGGCGTGGTGGTGACCGGAGGGGAGCCGTTGCTGCAAAGCGACATCGTTGCCTTTCTTGCCAAGTTAAAGGATTTGGGATTTCTGGTCAAATTAGACACCAACGGTTCCAACCCTGCCCGGCTGAAAGAGTTGCTTGACGCGGGGCTTGCGGATTATGTGGCAATGGATATCAAAAACGCGCCCTCCGCTTATGCAAAAACCGTAGGAATGCCGGGGGTAGACATCGGGGCGATTGCCGCAAGCCGGGACATCCTGATGACGGGCAAGGTGGATTTTGAGTTTCGCACCACGCTGGTGCGGGGGCTGCACACCGAGGATTCCGTGCGCGAAATGGCACAGTTTATCGCCGGGGGCGAGAAATACTACCTGCAACAATTCAAAAATTCCGGCAATCTGATTGCCCCGGACGGGCTTTCGGCATTTACCGGAGAAGAAATGCAAAAATTTGCCGCAATCTGCCGCACCTTTGTGCCGGCAACCGAGATCCGCGGCTTATAAATAGAATAAAGGAGAAAAACACCATGTACCAGATCATCAAAAGAGACGGTCAGATTGCTGAATTTGACATCAGCAAGATCGCAAACGCGATGAAAAAGGCATTTGATGCCACCAACACCGAGTACACCGATAACGTGATTGATTTCCTCGCAATCCGCGTCTCAGCGGACTTTCTGCCCAAGATCAAAAACGGCTATGTTGCCGTGGAGGATATTCAGGACAGCGTGGAATCCGTGCTCTCCCGCGGCGGCTACGATGCCGTTGCCAAAGCGTACATCCTGTACCGCAAACAGCGCGAAAAGCTCCGTAATCTGAAAAATCCCTACCTTGATTATAAAGAGACCGTCAATAAGTACCTGCACGCCATCGACTGGCGCGTGAAAGAGAACTCCACCGTGACCTATTCGGTGGGCGGTCTGATTCTTTCCAACTCCGGCGCGATTACGGCAAACTACTGGCTCTCCGAAATCTATGACGAGGAAGTCAGCAACGCGCACAAAAACTGCGACATCCACCTGCACGACCTCTCGATGCTGACCGGCTACTGCGCAGGTTGGAGTTTGAAACAGTTGATTAAGGAAGGTCTTGGCGGCGTGCCCGGCAAGATCACCTCCTCCCCCGCCAGCCACCTCTCCACGCTCTGCAACCAGATGGTCAATTTCCTTGGCATTATGCAGAACGAATGGGCGGGTGCGCAGGCGTTCTCCTCCTTTGACACCTATCTTGCCCCCTTTGTTAAAGTGGATCATCTCACCTACAAAGAGGTCAAGCAGTGCGTGCAGTCCTTTATCTACGGCGTCAACACGCCCTCCCGTTGGGGCACGCAGGCTCCCTTCTCCAACATTACGCTGGACTGGACCGTTCCTGCCGACCTCAAAGACCTGCCCGCGATTGTCGGCGGCAAGGAAATGGACTTCACCTACGGTGACTGCACAGAGGAAATGAAGCTGGTCAACAAGGCGTTTATCGACATCATGATCGAGGGTGACGCCAACGGCCGCGGCTTCCAGTACCCGATCCCGACCTACTCCATCACCCGTGATTTTGACTGGTCGCCCACAGAGAACAACAAGCTGCTGTTTGAGATGACCGCAAAATACGGCACACCTTACTTCTCCAACTATATCAACAGCGATATGGAACCCAGCGACGTGCGCTCCATGTGCTGCCGTCTCCGCCTGGATCTGCGTGAGCTGCGCAAAAAATCCGGCGGCTACTTCGGCTCCGGTGAGAGCACCGGCTCCATCGGCGTGGTGACCATCAACATGCCGCGTATCGCCTACCTTGCCACCGACGAAGCGGACTTCTACAAGCGTCTTGACCACATGATGGATATCTCCGCGCGCTCGCTGAAAACCAAGCGCACGGTCATCACCAAACTGCTGGAAAACGGGCTGTATCCTTACACCAAGCGTTATCTCGGTTCGTTCAACAACCACTTCTCCACCATCGGTCTTGTGGGCATGAACGAAGCAGGGCTGAATGCGAAGTGGGTACGCGCCGATATGACCGACCCGCGTTGCCAGGAGTTCACCAAAAACGTGCTGAACCACATGAGAGAGCGTCTCTCCGACTATCAGGAGCAGTACGGCGACCTGTACAACCTGGAAGCCACCCCGGCGGAATCCACCTCTTACCGTCTTGCCAAGCATGACGTGGAGCAGTTCCCCGATATCATCACCGCGGCGGAAGCCGGCGGCACACCTTACTACACCAACAGCAGCCATCTGCCTGTCGGCTACACGGACGACATCTTTACCGCACTGGACATTCAGGATGAATTGCAGACCCTGTACACCTCCGGCACGGTGTTCCACGCTTTCCTCGGCGAGAAAATGCCGAGTTGGGAAGCCGCGGCAAACCTGGTGCGCAAGATTGCCGAAAACTACAAACTGCCCTACTATACCATCTCGCCCACCTACTCGGTGTGCAAGAACCACGGGTACCTGACGGGCGAGCAGTATGTTTGCCCCAAGTGCGGTGAGGCGACGGAGGTTTACAGCCGTATCACCGGCTATTACCGCCCGGTGCAGAACTGGAATGCGGGCAAAACGCAGGAATACAAGGAACGCAAAGAGTACAATATCGAAACCAGCGTGCTCACGCACGGCAAACCCGTGACCGAGAACACCGCGGCAAAGGCAGCGGAGCCGGAGGCGAAGCTGGCAAACGGCAGTTATCTCTTTACCTCTGCAACCTGCCCCAACTGCAAGATCGCCTGCTCCATGATGGACAAAGCGGGCTATGCCTACACCAAACTGCTGGCAACCGACCATGCGGAACTTGCCACGGCACTGGGCATCAAGCAGGCACCGACCCTTGTGGTCGTAGACGGTGACAGCGTGGCAAAGTTTGCGGGCGTTGGCGCGATCAAGGCGGAGCTTGGGCTGTAATGAATTACGATATTATTATCATCGGCGGCGGCCCTGCGGGGCTGACCGCCGCCCTGTATGCCCTGCGGGCAAACAAGCGGGTACTTGTGATTGAAAAAGCGACCTTTGGCGGGCAGATCACGTTTTCCCCCAAGGTGGAAAACATCCCCGGTTTTGTGAGCCTTTCGGGCAATGAATTTGCCGAAAAGCTGGTAGAACAGGTGCTGACACAGGGTGCCGATGTGGAATATGCCGAGGTGCTTCGCATTGCGGATGACGGTGTGAAAACCGTGATCACCGACAGCGGCGAATTCAAAGCACCGGCGGTGATTCTGGCAACCGGAGCAAAGCACCGGTTGCTGGGGCTTGACCGGGAGGAGGAATTTATCGGCAACGGCATTTCCTTCTGTGCGGTCTGTGACGGGGCATTTTTCAAGGACGGTACTGTTGCCGTGATCGGTGGCGGAAACTCCGCCCTGCAGGAAGCACTTCAGCTCTCCGAGCTTGCCAAAAAGGTTTACGTGATTCAGAATCTTGATTTTCTCACCGGCGAGGGTCGCCTTGCCGAGGCAGTCGGCGCTAAGGAAAACATCGAAGTGATTCTCGGCACCACGGTCAGGGAAATCAAGGGGGACGACACTTTCCGCGGGATTGTCCTGCGGCGGGAGGCGGACGGCACGCTCACGGACCTTGCCCTTGACGGGATGTTTGTGGCAATCGGGCTGGTGCCGCAGAATGAGCCGTTTGCCAATCTGATTAACGTGGACGCACGCGGCTACGCCGCATACGGTGAGGATTGCACCACCGGCACGCCGGGCGTGTTTGTGGCAGGCGACTGCCGCGCGAAAGCCATCCGGCAGGTGACCACCGCCGCCGCCGACGGTGCCGTAGCCGCCCTTGCGGCGTGTAAATATCTGGACGAACAATAAGCGCCGGCACCCCGCGTGCAGGCAATGATTTCACGGATTTCCGAAAAAAAGAACGGGCAGGCTCCCCCTGTCCGTTCTTTTTTCAGTTGCCGGCGGTTCCTTTTTTATATTGCATCGGCGAGACCCCGTATTGCCGCCGGAACGCGGCGGAAAACGAGTAAACCGAGGCGTAATGCAGCGCCTCTGCCGTTTCCCCCACGCTGTACCCGTCGTGAAGCAACGACTGTGCCGTTTTCATCCGTTGCCGCCGGTAATACTCCGTCAGCGTGCAGGAGGCGGTTGCGGAAAACAGTTTGGAAAGCGTGGAGTACTCATAATGAAACTCTCCGCACAGCTCCCCCAAAGATTTCATCGTGCCGATATGCGTATTGATATAATTCATAATGGAGGAAACCAGCATCTCGTCCCGCCCCGGCTTGCAAAACCCCTTGCCGCCCGGGTAATAGTGGCGGATCAGGCGGATCAGAACGCCCTCCAACAGCGCCGCGCAGTACTCCGCGTGAAACGCCTCCTCCCCTCCCATCTCATAAACCGCACGGGCAAGGGCGGAAAAAATTTCTTCATCCCGGAAAAGCCGGTCGCCCGGCGCACGGAATTGCTCCGCAATGCGCCCCAATTGATAACCGAGCGCCTCGCTTGTCGTCTGAAAGGCAAAAAAGTGATAACGAAGCGGGTCGGCGGGGTCGGAAACGACCCGATGCGTGTCAAACGGGAAAGAAACAAAAACATCCCCGCCTTTTACCGCCGTACCGCAATCGTTGGCAAACAGTTGCCCCTTCCCCCCGACCACTGCCGTCAACTCAAAAAAATTCCGATGCATATGCGTTCCATAGCCGCCTTTTTCATCGCAATAGAGGGTACCCAGTTGATAAACCAGCAACTTTCCGTATCTTTTCGGGTCTTCCAGGAAAGCGTGATTGACGTGAAATTTACGCATAATTCCCCTCCTTTTTTACTTGATTATACCGTTTTTCCGCCGTTCTGTCAAGAAAACACCGCTTGTCCAATCCATAAAAAGTTAAAAAATACGCCACCCGGCGCTATTGTGCGGCGGTACGCACGGTGATACAATAAAACTGCGGATCCTTTCACCATTCAGACAAACGGAGGAAAGAAAAATGAAAAAAATTTGTATCGGTGTGATCGGGTGCGGGCGGATTGCGAACAACGCCCATTTTCCTGCCCTTGCGAAAATCGGGGAGGTACGGGTTAAATACGCGTGCGATCTGATCCCCGAAAAGGCGCTTGCCGCAAAAGAAAAGTATCCTTTTATCGAGCACGCGGTGACCGATTATCAGACCGTGCTGAGAGACGGCGAGGTGGAAGCCGTATGGGTGCTGACGCCGAATTTTGCGCACTATACGATTACGATGGAGGCGCTGGCGGCGGGCAAACACGTTTTTTGTGAAAAACCGATCACCGTAAACTATCCGCTTTCCCTCAAAATGGCGCAAAAGGCGGAAGAATGCGGCAAAATTCTTAACATCGGCGTATGCAATCGCTTTTTTGCCCCCGTGGAAAAACTGGCGCAGATGGTTGCCGACGGGCGATTCGGCAAGGTCTATCACGTCAACTGCTCTTTTTGCGAGTTTCGCTCCATCCCCGGTCTTGGCGGCGCATTTACCACCAAAGCGCAGTCCGGCGGGGGTGTGCTGATCGATTGGGGCGTACACTTTTTTGACCTGATTCTGTACCTTCTCGGCGGGGCAAAGGTACAATCCGTTTCGGGCGCTTCTTACAGCGAAATGGCGAAGGACCTCACCGCCTACCGTTACAAAAAGATGTGGGCGGAGGACACCGCCGATCTCCTGCACGGGACCAACGACGTGGAGGACTACATCACCGGGTTTGTACGCACGGATAAAGCCAGCATCAGTTTCAACGGCGCCTGGGCGGAAAATCTGGATCGGAAACAGATGTATGTGGATATTCTCGGTGACAAAGGCGGGGCGCGACATGAGTATCTCAAAGGGTTTACGTTTACCGACGGCGCCACCCTGGAAAGTCAAACCCCGGAGATGGAAAGCGAAAATATGTACCTGTGCGAGGATCGCGCGTTTCTGGAATCCGTGCGCACCGGGATGAAAAACAAAGGTCATATTTCCGAGGTGCTGGAAACGGCAAAACTGTTGGACGCGATTTACCGCTCGGCAGATACCGGCAAGGAGGTCACGCTCGGATGACGAAAATCGGATTGATTGATTATTATCTTGCCGAGTGGCACGCCGAAAACTACCCGGCGTGGCTCCGGCGTTATAACAGCGAGCACGGCACCGATTTTGAAATTGCCTTTGCCTATGGCGAGTTGGAGGCTTCCCCCCGGTCGGGCAAAACCACGGCGGAATGGTGCCGGGAATTCGGCGCGGCGGCGTGCGGCAGTGTGGCGGAAGTGTGCGAGAAAAGCGACGTGCTGATGATTCTTGCCCCATCCAACCCCGAAAAACATCTTGCTTATGCCAAAATCGTTCTCCCTTACGGCAAGCCCACTTATATCGACAAAACCTTTGCCCCCGATTTTGCCACGGCGACCGAAATTTTCGCGCTGGCAAAAGCATATAACACGCCGGTTTTTTCCTCCTCTGCGCTACGCTTTGCCACGGAGCTGGACGGGATTGCGCACGCCGGAAACGTGATTGTGACCGGGGGCGGGAGCGATTTTGCCGAGTATCTGATTCACCCGCTGGAAATGGCAGTTAAACTGCTTGGCGCAGGGGCGCTCCGCGTGCGCACCGAGCGGCAGGGCGGGCAGTACCTGGTGCGCGCCGAATGGACGGGCGGGCGTTTTGCCACGGTGGTGTTTGCGCCAAAAGCGGAATTTTCGGCAGAAGTGGAGACCGCGGACGGCACACATCTGCACAAGTCCGTCCGCTCCGAATATTTTTATGCGCTGATTTCGGATATCTGCCGCTTTTGGAAAGAGCGGGCGCCCTCGTTTGACCCGGCAGAGACCCTTGAAATCGCGGCGCTGCGTGAGGCGGCGCTGAACAGCCGCGGAGAGTGGATGCCGGTTTTGCGGGAGGGCGCGCGATGAAACTGGGCGTCATCACCGACTGTTTTCAAAAAACACTTGCCGACAGCATTCCTCTTGCCGCAGAACTCGGGTGTGACGGCGTGCAAATTTACGCCACCACCGGAGAGTTTTCGCCCGAGGCGCTGACAAAGGAGAAAAAAGAGGAATACCGCAAGCTGTTGCAGCGCTACCGTCTGTCGGTATCGGCACTTTGCGGGGATCTCGGCGGGTTCGGATTTGAAATCGCCCGCGACAACCCTGAAAGAATCGCAAAAACCAAGCGGATTATTGACCTTGCCGCGGAGTTCGGCGCGCCGGTGGTTACCACGCATATCGGCGTGATTCCGGCGGAGAAAAACGACCCCGTTTGGCAGAATCTGAGGGCTGCCCTTGCCGAATGCGGCAGATACGCCGCCGCAAACGGCGTTACGCTTGCGGTGGAGACAGGACCGGAGCCCGCATCGCGGCTGAAAGACTTTTTGGACGCCACCGAGGGCGGCGTGGGGGTCAATCTTGACCCCGCCAATCTGGTGATGGTGACGGGAGATGACCCGGTGGCGGCGGTCAGGACCCTACGGCGCTATATTGTCCATACGCATATCAAGGACGGGATCATGCTGAAAAAAACCGACCCGAAAATCATCTACGACCACTTCGCCAGAGGCGGCATTCAGGCGCTGAATGTTGCCGATTATTTCAGGGAGACCCCGGTCGGGGAGGGGGCGGTGGATTTTCCCGCTTATCTTGCGGCATTACGGGAAATCGGCTATCACGGCTATCTGACCGTAGAGCGCGAAACCGGCGCAGATCCCGTGGGCGACATCCGCGCGGCGCTTACCTTTTTGCGGGGCGCCTTGCGGATACCGCCTGCGGCGGGGGCACCTGCGGTGCGGCTTGCAGGCTGGTGCGCTACTTTGGGCGCACACACCCAAGGTTCGGCGACAG
>URMC01000074.1 GCA_900548735.1 uncultured Eubacteriales bacterium
CTGCAATGGCACAATCATCGGCTTTTTCTCGGCAAGGCTTGATAAAAGGTTTGAGTTTCAACCGCTCTTTCCCCGCTTTGCCGCCTGCTTTCGCCTTGCCTGACTTCCGATCTGCGCAAAAGGGGAATAGCGCCCGTTCCGTGAATGCAACAGGAGCTGTGAAAACAACGTTTTCACAGCTCCTGTTGCAAATATACCCGCACACGTGATGCGTTTTGCGGTTATTTTTCTTTTTCCGGCGCGGTGCCCTCACCCATGCGCTCCAGCGCGAGACGATAGCCCCCGGCACCGTACATCAGGCACCGGCTGACCCGGCTGATGGTGGCGGTGGACATGCCGGTCTCTTTGGCGATTTGCGCGTAGCTTTGCTTGTCTGCCAGCATTTTGGCGACCTCCAGCCGCTGGGCAATGTCCAGCATTTCCTTTACGGTGCAGGCGTCCTCGAAAAACATGTAACATTCCTCTCTTGTTTTCAGAGAGAGAATGGTATCAAACAAACGGTCAATCAGCGGATTCTGATAATTCACAAGGCACCTCCCGCACAAAAAAATAATACACTATTAACATAGCACGGCGGCAGGGCTTTGTCAAGTCCTTTCCCGTTTTGTTTGTGAATTTTCTTGAAAAAATTACCCGTTTTCTTGACACGTGTACCGGGATATGCTAAAATCGAGAATATCTTATAAGAAAGGAGTGCATTTGCTTGAACAAACGACAGATTTCGGGCGCGGCGGCGTGCCTGATTGCCGCGTTTTTCTGGGGCGTGACCTTTGTGGCGCAGGATTTTGCGGCGGAGCATGTAGGACCATTTACCTTTCAGTGCGTGCGCTCCTTCATCGCGGCGGCGGTGCTTTTTCCCGCGGCGTTTGTCAAGGATAAAATCCTGATTCATCGGGGGGTGGAGCCGAAAAAATCTCCCCTGTGCCGCCTCATCATCGGCGGGATAATCTGCGGGGCGATTCTCACTACCGCGTGCGTGTTGCAGCAGGCGGGGATCGGCAACAGCACCTCCTCACCCGGTAAAGATGCGTTCATTTCCGCGCTTTATATGGTGTTTGTGCCGGTGTTTGCGCTGTTTCTCGGCAGGCGCTCGCCCTTTCCGGTCTATATCTGCACCGGCGTGGCGCTGTTTGGCTTGTGGTTGCTTTGCATGGGGCAGACCGAGCTTGGCGTGGGCGATATTCAGGTCATCGCCTGTGCGTTTGTGTTTGCGGTGCACATTCTCGCGGTGGATCAGGTTGCCCCGTATGTGGACGGCATCCGGCTCTCTGCGGTGCAGTTTCTTACCTCCGGGGTGCTTTCCGGCGTGTTTATGCTGGTGTTTGAAACCCCCACGTGGGCGGGGATTTTTGCCGCCATTCTGCCGCTGTTGTTTGCCGGTATTTTCTCCAACGGGGTGGCGTATACGTTGCAGATCATCGGGCAACAGCGCACCGCACCCACGCTGGCAAGCCTGGTGCTGAGTCTGGAGTCGGTTTTTGCCGTGCTTGCCAGCATGGTGATTCTGAAGGAGTATCCCACCGGGCGCGAAATTGCGGGGATGTTGGTGATTTTTGCGGCGATCGTGTGCTCACAGTTGCCGTTTGAGCGCTGGCTCCGCCGGAAGCCGGCGTAGCGGGGCGCTACGGGCTTTTCCTGTCAGCCGTTCAGGGCTTTTGATTTCCTTTGTTCTGTCAGATTCCTTGCCCGCTTTTTCTTTGCAGGTGTAGGCGCAAAGAAAAAGCTATCAAAAAGAAACGCCATGCCAACATTCCGGCGGCGAACATACTGACTCTCTTGCCCGCCGCAGGCGCGCAAGAGGGGGCTTTTTGAAAAAAGCCCCCTTTAAATCCCGCAAAAACTTTTTGGCAACCGGCGCCGGGCGTTCGGCGTGTGCACCCAAAGTAGCGCGTCAGCTATTCAGCCCCGCCGCAAGGCGGTCGGCAACCGCCGCCGGAGATTGGGCGAGCGCACCCAAAGTGGCGCGCCGACCGATCAGCCGCACCGCAAGGTGCCCCGCAAAAACTTTTTGACGACGGATGCCCCAATCACGCCATAAACAGTGTTCCGACGGGTTTCCCCTCCAAAAGGTCGTAGAGCACGCGCGGGTCCTGCCCGCAGGTGATGACCATCGGGATCCCGGCGGCAAGCACGATTTTTGCGGCGGAAAGTTTGGTCGCCATGCCGCCGGTGCCGCGCGCCGTTCCGGCACCGCCTGCCATGCGGGTAATCGCCTCGTCAATGCCGTGCACGGTGTCGATATGCCGTGCGTCGGGGTTTTTGTGCGGGTCGCTGTCGTACAGCCCGTCCACGTCCGACAGGTTGATCAGGAGATCCGCATGGCAGACCAGCGCCACGTATGCCGAAAGCGTGTCGTTATCGTCAAACGTGATACCGGTGGTGGAAACCGAGTCGTTCTCGTTGACAATCGGCACACAGCCCATCCCGATCAGGGTGGCAAAGGTGTCCTCCGCGGCACTACGGCGGGTCGGGTTGTCCACAACGTCCTTGGTCATTAAAATCTGTGCCACGGTGTGCCCGTATTCGGCAAAATAATTGGAGTAGAGCTTCATCAGCTCACTCTGCCCTACTGCCGCCATCGCCTGCTTTTCTCTTGTGCAGGTGGGGCGGTGCGTGCGCATTTTGGCTACGCCGGCGCTGACCGCACCGGAGGAAACCAGCACAATCTCCTTTCCGGCGTTGCAAAGGTCGGCAACCGTGCGCACCAGCGTTTCAATGCGGTGCAGGTTGAGAAACCCGGTGTCATGCGTGAGGGTTGAGGTGCCGATCTTGACCACGATCCGGCGGGCGTTTTGCAGTGTCCACATATTTTTTCACATTCTCCGAAAAAAGATTTGAAATATCCGCCGTTCTGTATTATAATAGAAGGCGAACAGGAGTTTTCTCCTATTATAACGCAAAAACGGAAAGAAAACAAGTCCTTTCCGAAAAGGAGGTACCAATGAGACAGAAATTTAACGTAACGGTTGCCGATGTGCCCATGACCATCAGCTGTGAGGAGACCGAGGAATCCATCGGAAAGGCGGAGGCGGAGCTGGACGCCGGCATGCGGGCACTTCTGGACGCGCCGGGCAGCAACTGCAACAAGATGGAGGCGGCGATTCTTCTCGCGCTTGACTATTGCACCCGCCTTGCCCACGCCAAAGACCGCGTGCGGGAGCTGGAAGATTACGTCAACGCGGCGGACCCGAACGGCGATCAGTTCGGTGCCAGCCTGTTGCGCGGCGAAAACGAAAAACTGCGCGCGGAGCTGGAAGTCAGCCGCGGCGTCAACGATACCCTGTCGGAGGACAATACCATCCTCTACACGCTCCACGCCAAATCCGAGAAGCAGATCACGGAAGCCAACGCCCGCGCCGACCGCCTCAACGACCAGATTCTGGCGCTGATGAAAGAGGTGCAGGATCTGCGCGGCAAGCTTGCCGCCGTCTGCGTGGAGACCAAAGACCTGCCCGAGGGCCTTGGCAAAACCGAGCCCGCCGTGACAGTGCCGCTGACCGAAAAAGAAAAAGAAGTGGCGGAACGGTATGAAAAACAGGTGAATAACGCCCCTGCCGGAGAGCCGCAGGAATGAGAAAAAACGGGGCACTGCCGGAGCTGCTTGCCCCTGCCGGATCGCCGGAGGCGCTCCGCGCGGCGATTGAGGGCGGGGCGGACGCGGTTTACTTCGGCGGCGCCGCTTTCAACGCCCGGATGCGGGCGGCAAATTTTACGGCGGATACGATGCGGGAGGCAGTCTCGCTCTGTCACGCCTATGGTGTAAAAACCTACATCACGCTCAATACGCTTTGCCGTGACCGGGAACTGCCGGATTTTCTCTGCGCGGCAAAGGAAGCGTATCTCGCGGGTGCCGACGCGCTGATCGTGGCGGACCTTGGCGGCGCGGCGGCAATCCGCCGCGCTTTTCCGGATTTTGAGTTGCACGCCAGCACGCAGATGAGCGGGCATAATATCGCTGCCGCCGGGGAGCTGGCGAAATGCGGCTTTACCCGCATGGTGCTGGCAAGAGAGACCCCCGCGCGCGACATCCGGTATTTTGTGGAGCACAGCGGCCTGGAAACCGAAATTTTCGTGCACGGGGCGCTTTGCGTTTCCCACTCCGGGCAGTGCCTGTTTTCCTCCCTGGTAGGGGGCAGAAGCGGCAACCGGGGCGAGTGCGCCCAGCCCTGCCGCCTGCCGGACGGAACCGGGCGCTATCCGCTCTCGTTAAAAGACCTGTGCC
Source organism: uncultured Eubacteriales bacterium (assembly GCA_900548735.1). Lineage (GTDB taxonomy): Bacteria > Bacillota > Clostridia > Oscillospirales > CAG-272 > Firm-07. The sequence continues at coordinate 4,223 of URMC01000074.1, forward strand.
TTGCCGAACACGTGCCGGAACTGATTGCGACGGGCGTGGATTCCCTCAAGATTGAGGGGCGGCTGAAAAGCCCCGCCTACGTGCGGGATGTGACTGCCGTGTGGCGGAAACTGCTGGACGAGCGCCGCGCCGCCACACCGGAGGAAATGCGCTGTCTTGCCGGCATTTTTTCGCGCGGCGGGTTTACCGACGCGTATTTTACCGAGCATATTTCGCACGCCATGCTGGGCGTGCGCTCCGAGGCGGACAAAACGAAAAGCCGGGAAAATGCCGCCGCCGTGGAACTGACGAAAAAGATTCCGCTGGAAATGGATTTTCGGATGGAGGCGGAAAAACCGCTGACGTTGACGGTGCGCGCAGGCGGAAAAACCGCTACCGTTTCGGGGGATATTCCGTTTGCCGCCCGAAACGCGCCGATGGGGGAGGACGCGGTAAAAAAGAACCTTTTCAAACTCGGCGCCACGCCGTATACCCCCGGACGGTGCGCGTTTTCGATAGGTGAGGGGCTGATGGTGCCGGTTTCGGCGCTCAACGCCCTGCGCAGAAACGCCCTTGCGGCGCTGGAAGCGGAAATTGCGCCCCCGCGCACCGTGTGGGCGCTCCCCGCGCCGGAGGAATTGCGGGCGCACGCCAAAGGGGCGCGCGTCAAACGCCCCACGGCAAGGTTTTATGACCCCGCACAGATGATACCGGAGACCGAAGCCTTTTTTGAGCATCGCTATCTGCCCCTGGATCGCTTCACGCCCCCCGCGGACGGGGTGATTTTACCGCCCGTGATTTTCGATCACGAGATGGGGGAGATCCGCGCGCTGCTGCAAAAAGCCCGGGAACGGGGTGCAAAACACGCCCTTGTGGGCAATTTGGGGCACCTTGCGCCGGCAAGGGAGGCGGGGCTTGTTCCGCACGGGGATTTCCGCCTGAACGCGATGAGCGAGGGGAGCCTTGCGGTGTTGCTCTCGCTGGGATTTGAGGACGTGTTGCTTTCCCCGGAGCTGACGTTGCCGCAGATCCGCGACATCGGAGGGGCTTCGGATGTGATTGTGTACGGCAGAATCCCTTTGATGTTACTGGAAAAATGCGTGGGGCGCGAGGTGGGCGACTGCCGCGCCTGCGCGGGCGGAAAAAACGAATATACCGACAGACGGGGTGAGAAATTCCCGGTTTTGCGCCTCTCCCCGCACCGAAACGAACTGTTCAACTGTGTGCCCACCAACATGAGCGACCGACAGGCGGAACTTGCCGGCGCGGGGGTGCGCGGCGGGCATTTTCTCTTCACCACAGAGACCGCGGCGGAAGTGCGCGCCGTGTTGCAGGCATTTGCGAAAGGTCTGCCCCTTGGCGGAAAAGTAAGAAGAATATAAGGAGACGGAAATGGATTTTGAAATTCTGCGCGGAAAAACGCTGGTTGCCCTTGGCGACTCGCTGATTTACGGCAACAAACTGGGCAACGAGGCGACTTGGGTCAACAAACTGGGCAAAAAATACGGGATGACGGTCTACAATCACGGCCAAAACGGCAACACGCTGGCGGTGCAGGACAAGGAAACGAAAGCCAAGCCGATGTGCGTGCGCTATGCCGGGATGGAGGAAGGCGCCGATTACGTGGTGGTGCTGGGCGGCGCCAACGACAAGCGGCTGGACGTGCCGATCGGGGAAAACGGGGATACCGACCCGCACACGTTCAAGGGGGCGCTGAACACCCTGATTCTGGGGCTGAGTGCCAAATATCCCAAGGCGAAATTTCTTTTTCTGACCAACTATAACCGCTGGCCGGGCAAAAACGCGCTGGGCATTTCGGATCTCGCGTATGTGGACGCGATGCTGGAAGTTTGCGCTAAATACGCCATCCCTTGCTTTGACAACTACCGCGGGAGCGGCATTTCGTTCCAGAACCCCGCGCAACTCGCCTGGATGGACGAGGGACTGACGCTGGGGCTGCCGGAAAATCACCATTTTTCGGACGAAGCGTATGACTGGCTTCTGCCCAAATACGCAATGTTGCTGGCAGGGTTATGACGGACTTTCGCGTAACAAACGCCTGCGTGTGGCACCCGGACGGCGGGTTTGCCCCGGGAGAGATTTTTGTGCGGGACGGGCGGATTGTACCGCCATACGCGGCGCCCGACGCGGTGGACGCGGGCGGGGCGCTCCTGTGCCCCGGGCTGTTGGATATTCATACCCACGGGCGGCTGGGGGGCGACTTCTGCACCGCCGCCGAAGGGAAATTGCGGGAAATGGCGGCGGACTATGCGCGCCACGGGGTGACCGCGTTGTTGCCCACGCTTGCCTCCGATACGCCGGAAAATTGGAAAAAAGCCCTCAACCGTCTTGCGAAAAGCGGTTGTGAGGGCTTTGTCGGGGTGCATCTGGAGGGGCGCTGGCTCTCGCCCGAAAAGCGGGGGGCGCACGCGCTTTCTCTGCTGGCAAAACCGGCGGCGGGGGAATTGGCGGAATTTGCCGCCGCGTCGCCTTTGCCGATTGGGAAAGTGACTTTCGCGCCGGAACTGGATGAGGGCGGGCAGTTTCTTGCCGCCTGCCGCGTTCTCGGCGCGCACGCGTCGGTGGGGCATACCAATGCCGATTACGCCGGCGCGATGGCGGCGTTGGCGGGCGGAGCGGACTCGTTCACGCACCTTTTCAACGCCATGCCGCCGCTTCATCACCGGGCGGGCGGTCCCGTGGCGGCGGCGCTGACCACGGGGGCATATGCCGAACTGATTTGCGACGGGTTGCACGTGGCGCCGGAGGTCGTGCGGCTGATTTATGCGGCAAAGGGCAGCGAAAAACTGATTCTGATCAGCGACTCGATGGAGGGCACCGGGTGCCCGGACGGGGAATACGCCATTGCCGGTGAACCGGCGGTTCTCAAAGACGGCGTGGCAAGAACGCCCTCCGGCGCGCTGGCGGGCAGCACGCTGAATTTGTTGCAGGGTGTGCAGAATCTTGCCGCGTTCTGCGGGATTCCCTTTGGGAAAGCGTTGATTTCGGCAACCGTGACCCCGGCAAAGTCACTGGGGCTGGAAGCCGACCTCGGTACACTGACCCCCGGCGCGGTAGCAAACTTTTTCCTTTTGGAAAGCGAGACCGCCAAACTCCCCAAAGAAGTTTTTTGCCGCGGGGAAAAGTTGGTTTGAACGGAACCCGTACCAAACATCCCGGCGGCACCTTGCGGTGCGGCTGATAGGCTGGTACGTTACTTTGGGCGCACACGCCGAACATCCCGGTGTGAGCCGCTGAAAAGTTTTTGCGGGATTTAAAGGGGGATTCCTGCGGGACGGCTTTCAGAGTCAGTTGGATGCACCGCCTGCGGACACCGTCATTGACGGTGTCCGCAGGCGGTGGTTACAGCGGCAGGCGCCCTGCCGGCTTGAAGCCGTCAACCTCCCCGCGCTGGATCGCGCCGAACAGGCGGTAGCGCAAGCCTTTATACCGATGTTCCAGATCGGTCAGCAGCTGCTTCATCTCCGCGCGCTCGGTGTTCCCGTCCGCAGGGCAGGGAGATTTGATGACCGGCAGTTTTTCTTTGTTTGCGAAATACCGCACGTCCTTTTCCGGCATGTAAAGCAACGGGCGGATCAGGCGCAGTTCCGTGCGGGTGAGATAGGTGACCGGCTGAAAACAGCCGATCCGCCCCTCAAAAAAGAGGTTCAGCATAAAGGTGTCCACCACGTCGTCAAAATGGTGCCCCAGCGCCACCGCCGCGCACCCCATCTCCTTGGCGGCGTTGTGGAGCGCCCCGCGCCGCATTTTGGCGCAGAGCGAGCAGGGGTTTTTCTCTTTCCGGATGTCGAAAATAATCGTGGAAATGTCGGTTTTCACGACACGGTATGGTACATTCAGGCTTTCGCACAGCGCGGCAATGGCGGAAAAATCCGCCCCCGGAAAGCCCATATCCACCGTGATGGCAACCACCTCATATTTTTTGGGATAGAAGCGGCGCATTTCGGCAAGGGCGCAAAGCAGGGTCAGCGAGTCCTTTCCTGCCGACACACCAACGGCGATGCGGTCGCCCTCCCGGATCATTTCATAATCGTCCACCGCGCGGCGCACATAGCTGAGAACCCGGCGCATATCCATACTAATTCTGTCCTCCCAGTAAAAAGGCTTTCGCCGCGGCAAGCTCTGCCGCGGCTTTTTGCTCCCGTGCGGGGTTCTCCCCCGCGTCGGCGCGGCGGATGGCGCGAAGCATGATGTTTTTCGGCGTGTCGTCAGGGTCGATGAGTTCCAGCGCCGCCACGTCATAGCCCGCCGCCTCCATGGTTTTCAGGCGCAGGGC